>JAZKGN010000124.1:0-1306 GCA_040385945.1 Bacteroidota bacterium | reverse complement strand
ATTCCTCTTCGTTTGGCGTAATCAATGACTTGATCTTCTTTTATTTTTCCGAGTCCGAAATACTTGCTTTCTGGATTTCCAAAATAATAGCCCGAAACCGATGAAGCTGGCCACATTGCCATACTTTCGGTTAATTTGACGCCTATTTCTTGTTCAACGTTTAGTAATTTCCAAATGGTTGGTTTTTCCAAATGGTCGGGACACGCTGGATAACCTGGTGCCGGACGAATTCCTTTGTATTCTTCATCGATCAAATCTTGGTTGGATAAACTTTCATCGGAAGCATAACCCCAAATTGCTGCACGGACTTTTAAATGCAAATATTCGGCGAAAGCTTCGGCTAAACGATCACCTAAGGCTTTGACTAAAATCGAATTGTAATCGTCGAGTTGCTTTTCAAACTCGGCTGCTTTTTCATCGACACCAAAACCAGTTGTTACACAAAAACAACCTATATAATCTTGTTTTCCAGTGTCTTTTGGAAGTACAAAATCGGCTAACGCTATATTTGGAGCTCCGGCTGTTTTTTGCGATTGCTGGCGTAAGGTTAGAAATTTTGCGAGTTCTATACCGTTTTCATCTGAAACCTGAATATCGTCGTCATTAACTTGATTCGCAGGAAAAATACCGAGAATTCCTTTTGCTGTTAACCATTTTTCTTTCACTATTTGTTGCAACATTTGTTGTGCGTCGGCAAATAATGAAGTGGCTTGTTCGCCAACTACCTCATCGGTTAAAATGGCTGGATACTTTCCGTACAATTCCCACGAACTGAAAAACGGTGTCCAATCGATAAAAGCAACCAATTCCGATAATTCAACTTCCATCGTTTTTGTCCCAATGAAATTGGGTTTTACAGATGTAAAATTATCCCAATCCAATTGCAATTTGTTTTTACGAGCGTCTTCAATTGACAGGTAATTTTTATCGCGGCTTCGGTTCAAATACCCTTCACGCAATTTGTCGTATTCTTGACGGATGGCTTTTACATACCCTTCTTTTGTTTCCATCTGAAGTAAGTTACTTGCCACTGTTACAGCACGCGACGCATCGTTAACGTGAACGACAGTTTCTGCATATTCAGGTGCAATTTTCACAGCAGTATGCGCTCGAGAAGTGGTTGCACCACCAATCATAATCGGAATTTTAATATTGAGTTTGTCCATTTCTTTGGCCAAATACACCATTTCGTCGAGTGATGGCGTAATCAATCCACTCAGTCCAATAATGTCTACGTTTTCACGGATAGCAGCTTCGATGATTTTTTCGGGTGGCACCATAACTCCCAAATCGATAATTTCGAAAT
>JAZKGN010000123.1:0-2450 GCA_040385945.1 Bacteroidota bacterium | reverse complement strand
ATCGTTTTCTTGAATTGTATCAAGATAAAAACAATCCGTGTATTTTTTTTACCTACAGTTTTTGGGAAACCGAAAACGATTTGGAAAACTACCGAAAATCGGCTTTATTTGACGACGTTTGGACGTTTACCAAGAAATTATTCAACGCCAAACCCGAAGCGTGGAGCGTTGATAGATTAGTGAGTTTAGAATAAACAGAGATTAATTAATAATGAGGATGAGATTGCTTCGTTCCTCGCAATGACAATATGAAATCAATACTACTAAGAGAAATAAAGTCCTTTTTCGGTTCGCCAATCGGCTACTTAGTTATCGCTATTTTCCTTTTACTCAACGGACTTTTCCTTTGGGTTTTTGATGGCGATTTTAATATTTTAAACAGCGGTTTTGCCGACTTGAGTCCGTTTTTCACTATTTCACCATGGATTCTAATTTTTCTCATCCCAGCCGTTACCATGCGTAGCTTTTCGGATGAAAAGAAACAAGGAACCATCGAATTGCTTATGACCAAACCCATTTCGATTTGGGAAATTGTTGGCGGAAAATTCTTCGGTGCTTTTTTACTCATCGTAATTGCCATCATCCCAACGTTTATCTATGTATATGTAATTTCTAGTTTGGGAATGCCAGAAGGAAATATCGATATGGGAAGCACAATTGGCTCGTACTTTGGCTTGCTCTTTTTAATTGCTGGTTATACAGCTATTGGTATTTTCACTTCCACTTTATCAGAAAACCAAATTGTTGCTTTTATCCTTTCGGTTTTTCTGTGCTTTGTATTCTATTTCGGATTTCAAGGCATGGCGACTTTTGTCAAAAATTTTGAAGATGTTATTGCGGCATTCGGAATGGATTTTCACTTCAAAAGTATGAGTCGTGGTGTTATCGATACGCGTGATGTGCTGTATTTTGTGAGTCTTTCACTCGTATTTTTATCGATGACTGTGTATAAATTAAAATCGCTTAAATCCTAATGAAAACCACTACATCCGATATAAAAAAGCTGTTGACCATTATTGGTTTCTTGTTGTTGTTGAACTTTGCCGGACATTTCTTTTTCAAGCGATTTGATTTGACTTCCGACAAAAGATATACCTTGTCTGAAACGTCTTTATCCATCATAAAAGAAGTAAAAGATCCATTGTATGTAGATGTTTTTCTACAAGGAAATTTCCCAGGAGAATTCAAAAAATTACAAACAGAAACCCAAAGTTTATTGGACGAATTCAAAGCGTACAATTCGAACATCATCGTCCAATTTGTCAATCCGATTGAGAAAGAAGAAGAGCGCGAGCAAATCATGCAATCGTTCCTCGATCGTGGATTAACGCCTATAAACGTTACCGTTGACGACAAAGGAAAACAATCGCAAGAAGTGGTTTTTCCGTGGGCAGTTGTGACCTATAATAACAAAAGTACCAAAGTGCCTTTACTTAAAAACATGATTGGTGCTTCGACAACCGAAAAAGTAGTCAGCTCAGTACAACATTTAGAGTATGCCTTTGCCAATGCCTTCAATACGGTGGCAAAAACCAAAGAAAAGAAAGTCGCTATCATTAAAGGAAATGGCGAATTGCACGATTTATTGATAGCCGATTTTGTGAAGTCGGTGCGCGAGAATTACTACATCGGAACCTTCACTTTAGATTCGGTGGCTAAAAATCCGTCCGAAAGTTTAAAGTACTTAAAAAAATACGACCTAGCCGTTATCGCCAAACCAACAGAAGCCTTTTCGGATGAAGAAAAACAAGTGCTCGACCAATTTATAGTTAGTGGTGGAAAAACAATTTGGTTGCTCGATCAAGTCAATATGGACATGGACAGTTTGTATACCGATACAGGTTCAAATTTAGCCTTTCCACGTGATTTGAATTTAAACGACATGTTGTTCAAATATGGCGTTCGTATCAAACCCGATTTAATCAAAGACATTCAAGCCACTCCCATTGCGTTGGCTACAGGACAACAAGGCAATGCGACACAATACACACAATATAATTGGTTATTTTCGCCAGCAGTATATCCTGATGCTAAAAACGCGATTGTTTCGAATTTGGATGTTATAAAATTTGAATTTGCCAATCCGATAGAACTGCTAAAAAATGACATCAAAAAAACGGTGTTGTTGCATTCGTCCAAATATTCTAAAGCTATCGGTTCACCAGTGGAGGTAAATCTAAATATGGTTGGCGATAACCCGCAAGAAAAAGATTATCCACCAATATCAGGTATTCCTGTCGCTGTTTTGATGGAAGGAAAATTCCATTCGGTGTATGAAAATAGAGTATTACCTTTTAAAGAACCGACCTTCACTCCTATCGGAAAAAGCAATAAAATGATTATCATTTCGGATGGCGATGTGGTGCGAAATCAATTTGATAAAAACTTCCAGCCATTGGAATTGGGTTATGACAAATGGACCAATAACATGTATGCCAACAAAGAATTCA
>JAZKGN010000122.1:0-2824 GCA_040385945.1 Bacteroidota bacterium | reverse complement strand
AACCCAATTTAAAAACTGAATTGTTTTTTTATAATAACCAATGTCTTCGGTGTCGAGCGTTAAATCAATGATTCTCTTGGTTAGGATGTTGTAGTCTTCAAACTTTAAAAAGTTGAGTAACTCCTGAAATTGCTTTTCAAATTCGTTCATGTAATGGTGTTATTTTTTAAAGTTTCTTTTTAATAAGGAATAGATAACGGTGTCCCAAAATTTGTCATTCCATAATTCGTTTTCCAAAATATGAGCTTCTTTTATAAAGCCGTTTTTTTGCAAAACCCTTTCGGATGCGGTGTTGTCCGGATCAATGATAGCTTCAATGGAATGCAAATTTATTTGCTCAAAACCATATTCAACAACAGCTTTGATGGCTTCGGTTATATAGCCTTTGCCATTGTATTCGGGTAACGACATATAACCAATTTCAGCCCGATGGTTTTCGGGTTGGATTCTGTAATGACCGATGATGCCAATGATTTTGTTACTTCCTTTAATGGTAATTCCCCAATTGATGCCAAGATTATTCACGATTTTATCTTCAATCATGGCAATGTGTTCCAAAGCATCCTCTTTGGTTTTGGCCAAAGGTCTCGGAATATACTTCATGATTTCGGGATTGCCGCGAAGTGATAAAACTTCGTCAGCATCGTTTTCGTCAAGTCGGCGCAAGAGTAAACGCTCGGTTTCAATATTTTGAAAGGGATGGAAATTGATGGTAAGCATAAAATCGTTTTTGTAAATTTATACAATTTCCATGCTAAAATTAAAATTTTTATAAGAATTACTTTCTAATAATTGAATTCCTTCTTTTTCCAATAGATTTCCATTGGTTTTTGTAGTATCTGCGTAGCCTAACCAAGGTTCCAAACAGATGAAAGGCGCGTTCATTTTGGTCCAAATACCGAAATGCGGAAAGTCATTGAACTTAAAATTCAGCATAGGAATATTATTTTCCAGGATTTGAATTTGTTTGGATTGCAAAGATTTAAACACCAAAGCATCGTTTTCGAATAAGGAATAGGTAAGTGGCAATTGATCATTTTTCACTTCAATGTGTTGTGTTTTATCTGAAAGCAAATCGTTTTCCAATTGGTAGCTGACTAATTTTTCTCCGGTTTTAAATTGCAAACTATAGTTTTCAAATTTCCCATTTAAGGCAAAAGCCGGATGTCCGCCGATACAAAAAGGCATCGTTTCTAAACTGTTGTTAATCACTTTATAAGTGATAATTAATTCCGATTTTTTTAAGGTATAAATGAGTTGTAATTCAAATTGGAATGGATAAATGTTAAAAGTTTCAGCAGTATTCTGTAAAGAAAAAACTACTTTATCTTTTTCTTGTGCAACTAATTGAAAATCAAAATCTCTGGCAAATCCGTGACGCGGTAAGGAGAAGGTTTTGCCTTTATATTGATATGAATTGTTTTTTAAGGTGCCTACAATCGGGAATAGAATAGGCGAGTGCTTACCCCAAAATTCGGGGTTTCCTTCCCAAATGTATTCTTTTTTTGTAACGAGAGATTGGAGTGAAATGAGTTCCGCCCCTTTGTGATTTATTGTTGCGGATAAGTTTGAATTTGAGATAGTTGTAGTCAAAATGGTTTTGGTGTTTTTTTTCTAAATGTTTGGTTCACAAATATATTTTATTAATTTTATTCTGCCCATTAATCTATTTACAAACTTAATCTTAGCATTATGAAACCCAACTTTGAAACCATTGAGAAGGAGACTATCCAGCTTCTTTCCTTTCCTCAATCCGACGTATTGCAAACCCGTGAAGAAATCCAACAAAGACATTCAGATTTAGAAAGAGCTTTGGCCTTAGGCAATTTGGAACATTCCAAAATCAGAATTTATTTTGAAGACAATCAATCTAAAAAAATGGTAGAAACTACCGTTTGGGCTGTTACTGACCAAAGAGTTATTCTCAAACAAGGTCATTCGATACCGATTAATAGGATTTATAAATCAGCCTAATCCTTTTATATTATAAGTAAAAGATAAACCACTTCTCGGAGTGGTTTTTTTATTTGGTAAAAGTAATGTTAAATAGCATCGACGAAATACACATAAGTAAGAAAATATCTTATAATAAATATAAAAAAGTGTATTTCATCGATTTTATTTGTTGTTTAAACGATGTTTCTGCTAATATTGTCTAACAAAATAAAACAAACGTTCTGTCATTAATTAACTAATAAAGTGTTTGCCCCACATCTACTTTATAAAAACTTAACCTACTACTATGAAAGCAAAAATGTTTAGAGCATTGTTGCCGCTAGCAATCGTGTTCACTATGGTATCTTGTTCTTCTGATTCAGAAGGAACTGCTGCAGACAAGCAAGTTGTAACTACCTACAATTACAACGAAACAGAGTCGAAATTAGTTGTTCTAATCAACAATTACCGTGAAAGTCTTGGATTAAATCCATTAGAAGTTATCAATCACATCTCTTACAAATCGGAAGAGCACAACATCTACATGATTGATAAAAAAGTTTTCAACCACGATTACTTCCAACAACGTTCTGACAATTTGATCAGAGTATTAGACGCAGAAAGTGTAGGCGAGAATATTGCCTATAATTATCAAACTGCTGAAAGTGCTTTTGCGGCCTGGTTAAACAGCCCATTGCACAAAGCAAACATAGAAGGTGACTACACGCACTTTGGAATATCAGTTACTACCAATCCGGAAACCGGAAGAAAATATTACACTAATATGTTTATAAAAAAATAGTTTGATTATTGTTTTGTTTGATTTTGACAGATCTCTAAAACCTGCTTCCCCAAGCAGGTTTTTGTCATTTAAAACCCAAGCGAGTTT
>JAZKGN010000121.1:0-20281 GCA_040385945.1 Bacteroidota bacterium | reverse complement strand
CAAGAAAAAATTTGACAGAACAGTTAGCTAAACTTCTAACTTCTAATATTTAACTTCCAACTTCTACATGGGAATCGTAATCAACCAATCGATAAAAAACACCATCATTACCTATATTGGTTTTGTGATTGGTGCAGCGAATACGTTGTTTATGTATCCGCATTTTTTGGGCGAAACTTATTATGGATTGACAGGTTATTTGTTGTCTTCTGCCAATGTAATTATGCCTTTGATGGCTTTTGGCGTTCACAATACGCTGATAAAATTCTTTACTCAATACAAAACCGAAAAGGAGAAAGGGCAATTTCTAACTTTTGTTTTGATGTTGCCTTTTTTGTTTTTGCTTCCGATGGCTGTCTTAGGTTATTTGAGTTACGAGCAGATCGCTTCTTTTTTGTCGAGAGAAAACCCAATTATTTACGATTATGTATGGCAAATTCCAGTTATTGGGCTGTGTATGGGTTATTTTGAAATATTTTATGCTTGGGTAAAAGTGCATATGCAATCGGTTTTTGGCAGTTTTGTCAAAGAAATTGTGTTGCGTGTTTTTATCACTATTTTTCTTTTTGCGGTTTATCTTAAATGGATTACACCTCTGGTATTTATCAACTCGTTGATGGTGATTTATTTGGCGTCGATGTTGGTGATGTTTTTATATGCGATGAAAGTCAAACGAATTGCGTTTTCATTTGTGTTGCCAACCAACAGTAAATCGGTTTTTGTATATTCATTTTTTATCATTCTTTCGGGAAGTATTGCCAATATGTTGTTGGATATTGACAAAAATATGATTGGGCAATACATTAAGATTGAAAATATTGCGTATTATTCGGTGGCGATTTTTATTGCGACGGTCATTTCTGTTCCGAGTAGAGCAATGCATCAAATTACGTATCCAATTACTGCGAAGCTAATGACAGATGGAAAGTACGACGAATTGAATGCGTTGTATAAAAAAACGTCCATCACGTTGCAAATTATTGGTGGATTGGTTTTTATTGGCATTTTGGTCAATATCAATCAACTCTACTTATTGTTGCCAGAGAATTATAGAGGAGGTGTATTTGTGGTTTTTACGATTGGTTTGTCGAAGTATTTCGATTTGATTTTGGGAAACAACAACGCCATTATTTTCAATTCGAAATATTATAAAGCCGTATTGTTTTTAGGCTTGCTTTTGGCTTTTTTGGCGATTTCATTAAACATGATTTTTATTCCGCTATATGGCATAAACGGTGCTGCAATTGCTACGTTGATTTCGATTACGTTGTACAGTATTGCCAAATTACTTTTTGTGGTGTTGAAGATGAAATTGTACCCTTTTTCGAATAAAACGTATTTATCATTTGCAATTTTTGTTACCTTTTTCTTTGTGTTTTACTATTGGGATTTTCCTTTTCACCCCATTCCGAATATGTTGTTGAAATCGGTTATCGTTACTGGTTTATATGTGTTGGTGAATTATAAGATGAGACTTTCGGCAGAGTTCAATCAGGTCGTGGATGTTGTACTTAAAAAAGTGCGTCTGAACTAGCCCTGATTGCAGCCGACATCCTTTTTTAAGGATTGGCCGGAGCGACCAGCGAAGGCATATCCTTATAAAAAGATAAAGGCGAAAAGCAGGATTAGCTACAAAAAAAAAATCCTACTCCGCTTCCCAGCTTCATAGGATTTTCAAACAAACTTAACCAACCAAAATCTTTATATATTATTTTTCTTCTTCATTTTTTATTTGTGTGCCATCCGTTTTGTAGTAGTAATTACTACTTGTGTTGTACGAATAACTAGTGTTGTGCATGTTTTGTGGCATATTTGTAAATCCACTTCTTCTACCTTTTACTTCACCAATTCTGTTTGTCATTTCACCAAATCGGTTGTAAGTAATTCGCATGCCACCAATTTGTGTGAGCGCAAAACGATTGTATTTCATATATACTGTACCAATTCGGCTTACTCTATCTCGAGTATCATAGTTAATGAAGGTGTTTCCAACTCTTCGAACTCTACCAAAACTATCGTGTTCTATTAGCGTTCCGTAATTTACGGGTCCTCTATTGGTAATTTTATCGTTACCTCTTTTTCCGGCACCTTTAAAAAAGTAGTCTCCTTGACTGTCATCTGGACGGGTGTTAAAATCGAAGTCGCCATTTGGAAAAACAAAGAACTCAATGCCTCTTTCTGTGAACGCGATTGGCTCATCAAAGCTAAATCGGTTGCTGGTTGCGTCATCAGTAAATTGTATTTCTGATGCATTCGCTACATTTCCTACCAGTAAAATGCTAGCTACTAAAAGGGTAATTTTTTTCATGATCAATAAATTTACATTTTGTACTTACTCTTTCGATTTTCAGTTTCTTCGACCAGATTATTTTCTGATGTTTGGGCTATTCCAAGATGCGTGCCAAAAGCTGTACGATTAGTTGTCAACGATTTGTTAATGAATTTTAACTGTCTGATAAACAATAATTTAATTTGTTGTTTAACTGTAATTAAGAAGAAAGTTTAATTTTGATATTGTTATTTTTTTATTATTTTTGTTGCCATTCTACTAAAAAACTCAAATTATGATTATGATTTCTTCAAAGAAGAACCTACAAATGTCTTTGATTGCATTGTTTGCCTTTGGCTTTAGCTTCGGACAGACCTTTATTCAAGGGTATGCCAATGTGGTAAATCAATGTTCGCAAACAAATATTACATCTAATTTGACAGAATTTGAAGCACTTGGTGTAAAGAGAAGAGGAACACCAGCATTACAAAATACGTTGGATTGGTTGAAGAATGAGTATTTGAGTTACGGTTATATAGCTGATCAAATGACAGAAGATTCGTATTTAAATAATGGATTTACGTGTAAAAATTTAATTCTGACTAAAGTAGGAACAGTATATCCTAATACCTATGTTATTGTTTGTGGACATTACGATTCTATAACAGGAACAGGAACGAATGATAATGGAAGTGGTACTGTTGCTATTTTAGAAATAGCTCGTTTGTTGCAAAACATTCCAACAGAATATTCCATAAAGTTTATCAATTTTAGTGGTGAAGAAGACGGTTTAAGAGGAAGTCAGCACTATGTTACTTCGGTCGTAAATAGTACAACACCAAAGATGGATATTCGTGTTGTTTTTAATTTGGATGAAGTAGGAGGAGTCGCTGGTTTAACAAATGATACGATTACTTGCGAGAGAGATACTGGAAGTCCTACAGCCAACAATGCAGCTTCTAATACGAAAACACAAGAATTAATTACGTGTACCCAATTGTATTCGCCTTTAAACACTTTTTTAGCAAGTGCGTATGCTTCTGATTATATGACGTTTGAGGAAAACAGTGAAATTATAACTGGTTTTTTTGAAAAGAATCAAACTGCTCATCGTCATACAGCTACCGATTTGTTGGTAAACATGGATCCGGTTTATAATTATAATATTGCTAAAGCAGCAACAGGAGCAACAATGCATTTTGCTGTTGCCAATACGGCTGTTTTGAGTAATGAATTGTTTAATGAAGACAACCAGGTTAGTTTTTTTCCGAATCCAGCAAAAGGTATTTTAAATATTAATAGAGGAATTATCACCGATGCAAATTATACTTTTTCAATAGTAGACATTAATGGTAAGACAATTTTACGTCAGGCTTTTACAACTACAAATTTAATTGAAACGGTTAACGTTAGTGAATTGAGTAGCGGAATGTATCTTGGTGTTTTTGAAACAGCAACCAATCGCATTACGAAGAAAATCATTATTGAATAAAAAAAAAACCTTTCTAATTAAGAAAGGCTTTTTTTTATAATTTATCTTTTAAATACAATCCCGTTACCGAGTTTTTATTCTTTATAATTTCTTCTGGTGTTCCAAAGGCTAATAGTTTTCCACCATTTTCTCCACCTTTCGGACCTAAATCAATAATCCAATCGGCACATTTAATCAAGTCTAAATTGTGTTCGATAACTATAATCGAATGTCCTTTTTCTAACAAAGCATCAAACGAAGCTAACAATTTTTTGATGTCATGAAAGTGCAATCCTGTGGTTGGTTCGTCAAAAACAAATAAGGCTTTTTCTTTGGTTGTTCCTTTTACTAAAAACGATGCTAATTTAATACGTTGTGCTTCGCCACCAGAAAGCGTTGAAGAGGATTGCCCTAATTGCACATAACCCAAACCTACGTCTTGTAATGGTTGGAGTTTTTGCATGATTTTATTTTGCTTGTGCAACGTAAAAAAAGCAATGGCATCGTCGATGGTCATCGTTAGGATATCGTCAATGTTTTTTCCTTCAAAATTAACTTCTAAGATTTCTTTTTTAAATCGTTTGCCATTGCAGGTTTCGCAAAGCAATTCGACATCGGCCATAAAAACCATTTCTACGTTGATAGAACCATCGCCTTTGCAGGTTTCGCATCGTCCGCCATCGACATTAAAAGAAAAATGTTTGGGTTGGTAACCTCTTATTTTGGATAGTTTTTCTTTAGAATATAAATCTCTGATATCATCATACGCTTTAATGTAGGTCACAGGATTGGAACGTGAACTTCTTCCTATTGGGTTTTGATCAACATATTCAATGTGTTTGATATGAGAAAAGCTTCCAGCTAAATCGCTGTATTGACCAGCTTTTTCACCAACACCTTCTAGTTTCTTTTGTAAAGCTGGGAATAAGATTTTCTTCACCAAAGTACTTTTTCCACTACCAGAAACACCAGTAATTACGGTTAAACTTTCCAACGGAAAGGAAACATCGATGTTTTGTAAGTTGTTTTCACGAGCGCCTTTGACTTCGATATAGTTTTTAGATTGGCGGCGTTTTTTGGGAACGGCGATTTCTAATTTTCCATTGAGGTATTGTGAAGTAAGCGAATTGCTTTTTAAAATCTCATCAAAAGTACCTTGTGCTACTAGTTCACCTCCATAAGTTCCGGCTTCCGGACCAATATCAATAATCATATCGGCGGCTTTCATGATGTCTTCATCGTGCTCGACTACAATTACGGTATTTCCTAAATTACGTAAGTCTTTCAATACTTTTATAAGTCGCTCCGTATCTTTTGGATGCAGACCGATACTCGGTTCATCTAAAATATACATCGAACCAACCAAGCTACTTCCGAGAGAGGTCGCTAAATTAATTCGTTGCGATTCGCCGCCAGATAAAGTAGCCGAAGTTCTATTTAAAGTCAGATAATCTAAACCTACATCACTTAAAAAAGCCAATCGGCTGTTGATTTCAATGAGCAAACGTTTGGCAACTTTTATATCGTATTCGGATAATTGTAATGTTTTGAAAAAAGTGATTAAATTTTTGATTGGCAAATCAACCAATTCAGAAATGGTTTTATCACCAACTTTAATGTTATTCGTTTCTTGACGAAGTCGTTTTCCTTTGCAAGTCGTACATTTTGTTTTACCACGATAACGCGATAACATCACACGATTTTGAATTTTATAATTTTTTTCTTCCAATTCCTTAAAGAAATCGTTCAAACCTGTGAATAATTTGTTGCCTTTCCAAACCAAGTCTTTTTGCTCCTGAGTCAGTTCGTAATAAGGTTTGTGAATTGGGAAATCAAATTTATACGCGTTGTTTACCAATTGATCGTTGTACCAACCCATGCTTTCGCCTCGCCACGGATAAATGGCATTTTCATAAACAGATAAAGACGTATTCGGAATGACTAATTCTTCATCAATACCAATAATATTTCCGTAACCTTCACACGTCGGACAAGCACCATACGGATTATTAAAACTGAATAAATGAATGTTGGGCTCTAAAAAAGTCAAGCCATCTAAAGTGAAATTGGTGTTGTAATTGAATCGTTTACTCGTCTCTAATTCCTGAAGAAAGCATTCGCCTTTACCTTCAAAAAAAGCGGTTTGAACAGCATCTGCCAAACGATTGTAAAATTCTTCTTCTTCTTTAACTATAATTCTGTCAATGATAAGAAGGATATCTTTGTTGTCTAACGAATGTTGGTCAATTTCATCCAAACGCACCATTTCATTATCAACCAAAATACGTGCAAAACCTTGTTGTAAAAGCACTTTTAACTTGTCTTCTAACATTCTACCATCTTCAAGATGAATAGGAGCCAGAAGTAGCCATTTGCTTTCTAACGAAAATGTTTTGACATCAGTAATAACATCAGAAATGGTATCTTTTTTTACTTCTTTACCAGAAATAGGGGAAAAGGTTTTTCCAATTCGAGCAAAAAGTAGTTTTAAGTAATCGTAAATTTCAGTGGAAGTTCCTACTGTTGAACGTGCATTGGTAGTGTTTACTTTTTGTTCGATGGCAATTGCAGGCGCAATTCCTTTGATATAATCGACTTTGGGTTTATCTAATCGTCCCAAAAATTGTCGCGCATAACTCGACAAACTTTCTACATAACGTCGTTGCCCTTCTGCATATAAGGTATCAAATGCCAAAGATGATTTTCCAGAGCCCGAAAGACCTGTAATAACTACCAATTGATTTCTCGGAATAGCAACATCAAGGTTTTTCAAATTGTGAATTTGAGCACCTTTTATTAGGATGTTTTTCTTTGGCTCGAGAGTAGCAATATCTTTAGTAAGCATAGAAAGTGCAATTTTTGTGCAAAGATAATCAATTCTGAAGTCAGTTTTAGCATTAGTTTATGGGGGATTTGTTATATAATTTCCACATAAAATGGAATAAAAATGTTAAAATTTTATAATTTATTTGCTTCTTAACAAATAATTATGTTACATTTGGTCATTAATTAATATTAATTTAACAGTCGCCTATACAATAAAACTACTTTTTTAGAAAAATCTCAAGAATTTTAATCCTAAACTAAAAGGTAATTTTATGGCTACTACTCAACTCCCAGATGCTTTATTGGTAAAGAATTATATGGCTGGCGATGAAAATGCTTTAGCTACATTAATTAAGCGTCACCAATCTAAAATATACGGATTTATCTATTCGAAATTATCTGATAGAGATATTGCCGATGATGTTTTTCAAGATACTTTTATGAAAGTCATCAAAACACTAAAATCCAATTCGTATAATGAAGAAGGAAAATTTTTACCGTGGGTAATGCGAATTGCACACAATCTTATCGTTGATCATTACAGAAAAAATAAAAAAATGCCAATGCTTCGTGAAACCGAAGAGTTTTCTATTTTTTCAGTTTTGACCGATTCGTCACTTAACGTTGAAGGTAGAATTATCACCGAGCTTATCGAAAAAGATTTGCAACGTATTGTTGAAGAACTTCCAGACGATCAAAAAGAAGTGCTGATGATGCGTTTGTATCAAGATTTGAGCTTCAATGAAATTGCTGAATTAACCAATGTTAGTATCAATACAGCGCTTGGTAGAATGCGTTATGCGATATTGAACTTGAGAAAAATTATCGAGAAAAATCAAATTATTTTAACCAATTAACAATATTGTAAAATAAGTTGCGTTATAGCTATATAATTTAAATCATTCTATGGCAAAACTTTACACTCAAAAAGAATTAGCAAACACAAAAATGTTACCTAAAAAAGAAACCATCGATTTTCTTCTTAATTATTCTAAAGTGCTAAAAATAATGAAGGTTGGTAACCTGAACTTCGAAATCATTGCTAATTAAGAAATATCCCGATACATGTATCGGGATATTTTTTTTACTTCATTTCGTTTAAAATTTCTTTTCGTCCAATCGTTTTGGTGATGATATCTTTTTCAATATTCCAACCACGCGCTGGCGAATATTCGCGTCCGTACCAAATGATTTGAAGATGCAATTCATTCCACAAATCTCTAGGAAAAATGGCTTTAGCGTCTTTCTCTGTTTGTACGACATTCTTACCGTCCGATAAATTCCAACGGTACATCAATCGGTGAATGTGCGTATCAACAGGAAATGCCGGAACACCAAATGCTTGACTCATAACGACACTTGCTGTTTTATGACCCACTGCAGGCAAGGCTTCTAATGCTTCAAAACTTTGTGGGACTTTACCATCATGTTGGTCAATCAAAATGTGCGACAAGCCATGAATTCCTTTTGATTTCATTGGAGATAAACCGCAAGGTCGAATGATTTCCTTAATTTCTTCTACACTCATTTTAATCATTTCATACGGATTATCCGCTTTTGCAAAAAGTAAGGGTGTAATTTGATTGACGCGAACATCTGTACATTGCGCCGAAAGTAACACGGCAATTAGCAAAGTGTATGGATCTTTATGATCAAGTGGAATAGGTATGGTAGGATAGATTTCTTTTAACGTATTTATAACAAACGTTGCGCGCTCTTTCTTGGTCATTTTTTTGTAATTTTATCTATGTAAAAATACAATTCAAAATTCAAAATTTATAATTTAAAATAATAATATGACTACACTCAAAAAAGGAGACAAAGCACCCAATTTCTCAGGAAAAGACCAAGACGGAAATATACACACTTTAGCAGATTACAAAGGAAAAAAGTTAGTTGTTTTCTTCTACCCAAAAGCAGACACGCCAGGTTGTACTGCAGAAGCCTGTGATTTGAGAGACAATTACGAACGGTTTCAAGCCAATAATTACGCTTTGCTTGGTGTAAGTGCCGATTCGGCAAAAGCACAAGGTAAGTTTAAAAACAAGTTTGATTTTCCGTTTCCATTATTGGCAGACGAAGACAAATCGGTTATTGAAGCGTTTGGAGTTTGGGGACCAAAAAAATTCATGGGACGTGAATACGATGGCATTCACAGAACGACTTTTATAATTGACGAAAACGGGATTATTGACGAAGTGATTTCTGATGTAAAAACAAAAGCGCATGCAACTCAAATATTAGGTTAAGAGTTGTTATTTAAAAAGAAAAGAGTCCAATTTATAGTTGGACTCTTTCTTTTTTATATACTATTTAAATTATGCTTTAGATAGTTCTTTCTTCGGTTCAAAGCCAAATAAATGATGTGCTTTTATCAAATCGGCAATACCTTCTGGAAGCATTTTCTCCCAACCTTCGGTATCATTGCTGATCATTTTAAGTACTTCACGAGAGAAAATTTTAAGATTTCCTTTTTGGAATTCGGTGATGTCAACCACTTTTCCATTGTAAGCAAAAAACTTGTACAACTCTTTCATTCGTGGATGAACTTTTAAGTTTTGAGATGTTACAATTTCGCCATGCTCATCTTCCATTGGATATAAAAATACTTTTATATCACGGTAGAACAATTTTCCAAAAGCTTCCAAAATACCACCACTTAAATGACGATAGTATTTTTCATCAAAAATATCCACCAAATTACTCACACCCATCGCCAATCCCATACGGGCTTTGGTATAATCAGAGAAATATTCAACTACTTTATAATATTCTTGGAAGTTCGAAATCATTACGGTTTGACCCAGTGAACAAAGCAATTCGGCTCTGTCCATAAAGTCACGTTCGTCAATTTCACCATCAGAACGCAAATTAGAAAGTGTAATTTCAAAGATAACAAGCGTGTTGTCTTTTTCTACTTTATGCTCTTGTAAAAACATTTTCAACGACTGCTCATACATGTCCATATTTACATTGGTCACCGGACGGAAACTTCCTCGTAAGGCTAATATGTTTTTCTTATATAAAATGGCTGCAGGTAAAATATTTTTCCCGTCAGGACCAAACATTACCGCATCGGTCATGCCATTTTTAACCAATTGCAAACTCATCAAACGGTTGTCTACATTGGCAAAACGCGGACCAGAAAAGTTAATCGTATCGATTTCTAATTGGTCTTTGTCAAGGTGATCGTATAAATAACGGAGTAATTTTTTTGGATCGTTGTATTTGTAATACGCACCGTAAATTAAGTTTACGCCTAAAACACCTAATGTTTCTTGTTGTAAACGCGGATCGGTTTCTTTAAAGCGGATATGGAGAATAATTTCGTTATACTCTTCACCTGGCTCTACTTGGTATTTTATTCCAACCCAACCGTGACCTTTAAATTGCTTTGCAAAATCGATAGTAGCAACGGTATTGGCATAACTAAAAAACATTTTATTAGGATGTTTTTCTCTGTCCAAACGTTTTTCTATCAAATCGGTTTCATGTGTAAGCATTTTTTTAAGTCTACTTTCCGTCACATAACGACCATCTTCTTCGATACCATAAATGGCATCACTAAAATCTTTATCGTACGCCGACATAGCTTTTGCGATTGTTCCAGAAGAACCACCCGATCTAAAAAAATGTCTTACCGTTTCTTGACCTGCTCCAATTTCGGCAAAAGTGCCATATATATTGTCGTTAAGATTAATTCGCAACGCCTTGTCTTTCAACGAAGGAATGTGCTCGATAACCCTATCTCCTTTTAATTTAATATTTAATTCTGAATTTGCCATAATGTTCTCAATACATTGCAAAGTTAATAAATTTGTAACGGTTACAAAAGATAAATATTCCTATTTTTGTAGTACTACTTTAAAACTAGAAACGTAATTTTATCAAAAACCGTGCTAAATGAATGTTTATTTTTTAGGAACTGGAACTTCTCAAGGTATTCCCGTAATTGGAAGTCATCATTCGGTGTGCAAAAGTGACAATATAAAAGACAAACGTTTGCGGGTTTCGGTGTGGATTTACGACACTGATTTTTCTGTTGTAATTGATTGTGGTCCCGATTTTAGACAGCAAATGCTAACGTCCAAGTGTCAATCGATAGATGGGATTTTATTCACCCATGAACATTCCGATCACACTGCTGGTTTGGATGATATTCGACCTTTTTATTTTTTGCAAGGAAATATCCCAATTTATGCACACCAAAGGGTTTTGGATAATTTAAGACGACGTTTTGATTATATTTTTGAAACTGAAAACAAGTATCCTGGTGCGCCAACTGTTGATACGATTGAGGTTCGTAATGACCAATCATTTACTATAAAAAATAAAACCATCATTCCGATAAATGCCATGCATGGAAATTTGCAAGTATTTGGTTATCGGATAGCCAATTTTGCCTATTTGACTGATGTGAAAACTATGGAAGATACAGAAATTGAGAAGTTGAAAGGAGTAAAAGTGTTGGTTATTAACGCGTTAAGACAAGAGCCACATCATTCACATTTTAGTTTGCAAGATGCGTTAGATTTTATAACTTTGGTACAACCTGAAAAAGCATATTTAACGCACATAAGCCATATTTTAGGTTTTCATGAAGAAGTTCAGAAAGCTTTACCAAGGAACGTTTTTCTAGCTTATGATAATTTAAACATTACTATTTAATCCATAAAATAATGAAAAAGCAATTGTTGTTATACCTTTTTATCGTCGCCGTTTTGATGAATGTATTTACGTATATGTACTTCTCTAAAAAAGAGGTTTCAGATAAAAAATCAGTGGAAACGTCAGTTAAAAGATTAAAAGATAGCATAACTACCATGTCAGACGAATTGTATGATGCTAATTATTTTTCGTTAGAACACAATGATAATGCGCAAAACTATCTTGAAACTATCGATTATCTGGAATTAATGCCTTTGGTAAAAAACGAATTATTGAATTATAATGACAGTCCAGAAGGGAATAAATACGTAGATCAACCTATGATGGGCGAGCAAAAATTCATCATCAATAAAATAAAAATATTAAATGCCCGTTGGATAATAGCCGATTTTAACAACGGACAAATATGGGGCGAAGTGCTTTTGAAATATTTTGTAAAGGAAGACAAAACGATTTCATTTGAAACCATACAAACGTTTATTTATCCGCCACAGTAAACAATCAAATAGTAGTAAAACATAATCATCGTACCTATGTTAAAGAAAATTACAACAGCACTTTTAATACTAACTTGTTTTGTTTCGTGCAAGTGGAACGACCAAGAAGAAGCTAAAAAACCCGATAACACATCCAATGCAAAAGACGTTGTTATTGGTGGAGATAAAGACAAAGATGGCTGTTTGGCCTCTGCAGGTTATACATGGTCAAAATTAAATAAAGAATGTGTTCGCGTTTTTAGTGGTTTGCAACTACTACCAATTGACAAAACCAATGACGAAGAAGACGATGCAGTTTTTGCAGCGTATGTTCTTTTTGATGAATCTGCAGATAATGCAGAGTTATTCTTACCAAACGAAGATGAATCAGTACTTGTAAAACGCGAATCAGAAGGAAAACCATGGACTAATGGTGATTGGGAATTGATTCCGCATAAAGGCTATGTACTTAAAAAAGCAGGAAAAATTCTGTATGCTGGCGATGGACAAATTGGTAACAAAGTTTCAGGAAGCGACGACAGCGAAGACGTTGCTCCATAAAAAAAAGGTCTTGAAATTTAGCTTCGCTGAGTTCGGCTTCGCCTCGTGTCAAGCCCTTTTTTATTATTGTTCTAACCAGTTTTTAAAATCATAAAAATTTTGTGGCGAAACACCATGACCAATAGGATATTCTTTATATACTGTTGGAATTCCTAATGCTGTCAATGCAGGTGCTGTTTTCCTCGCCCATTCTACAGGAATTACTTGATCTACTGTTCCGTGAGAAGCAAAAATGCGAAGCTTTGATAAATCATTTTCTTTAAAAGTATCCGTAGCCATTTCGGTGTTTAAATACCCACTCATTGCCACAACTCTGTCTATTTTTTCAGGATACGACAATGCCACGGCATAACTCAAAATGCTTCCTTGACTAAATCCGATTAAACTAACTTTGTTTGCATCAATAGGATATTTGGCAATTAATTCATTAATAAAATCTACAATACTATCGCGTGATGCTTTTGCCTGTTCGATGTCCGAAAACTTGTTTTCATCGGCATCAAAATTAATGGCATACCAAGCATAACTTCCGTACATCAAATCAAAAGGAGCTCGTGCAGAAACTACAAAATACTCCTCAGGAAGTTCAGAAGCAAACGAAAATAAATCTTCTTCATTGCTTCCATAACCATGAAGTAGTAGGAGTAGAGGGTTTTTATCAAGAATTGTTTTTGGCTCGCGAATTAAATAATATAATGACATGTTATTTTTTTTTCAAATGTATTTTATTTTAGCCACCTATTCTATTTTTTTCATCTTCTACACCAGTATTTCTCGTTCTTGCCTTTTTAACTTCATCGCGTCCGAAGTTATAGCTCAGGCTAAAACGCACTTGACGGCTGTCATTTCCTCCATCGCCACTTATGCTTACACCTCCAAATTCTGATTCACCCGTCCATGGAGAAGTATAAAAAATGTCTGAAAAAGCTATTCGGGCATTCAATTTTTTGTTTAAGAATTTCTTTTGGAAAGCAACATCTACCGAACCTAAACTACTTGTCCTGTATGTTCCTCCCCAAACTGAAGGAGAGTTGTACCAGCCCGAAACTTCCATTGTCAGATCTTTACCGATGTTGAAGGTATTTTGGCCATACAAATTCAATGTTTCCTGACGCTGCGCCTTGAATGCAGGGTCGGTTGGAATGTATCGGCTCGAAAAAGCATTTATACTCGTATATACATTCCACCATTTATTTACTTTAAAAGGATAGGAAATCCCTAAATTAATTACTTCATTATTGGCTACGTTCTTTGATATCAAATAATTTCCATCAGTACCTTCAGCCTGTGAAACCTGGGCAAAAAAATCAGAAATAAAACTATAACTCAATGTGGTAATTAGTTTGAACTTAAAAGTGTGTGATAATTTCAGGTTGTCGGTGTATTGGGGCTGTAAAAATGGATTTCCTCTATTTCCCGTATATTGATCCAATTGATTCTTGAACGGATTTAGTGATTGATAACTCGGTCTTTCTATACGTCTGCTGTAAATCAACGCAAACGAATTGTTATCATTGGCAAGATAAGTAACACCACCACTTGGGAAAAAATCGGTGTAATTTCGTTTTACTCTTTCATTCTGAACTTCGCTTGTTAATTCCCCGTCAGAATTGGTGTTTTCTACACGTAATCCTAACTGAAAATTAATTTTTTTCAGATTTCGATTGTAATTTAGATAGACAGCATTTATGTTTTCAGTGTAGTTAAAGTTATTGCTGGCATTCACATCAAAAACAGGAGCACCTGTCGATTCATCATACACATCAGAATTGTTTTTTGTTTTTACTACAGACGTTTTAAACCCAACACCGATTTTTCCTTTCAACAATTGTTGTTCGTAGTCACTTTTTAGGGAAGAGATAAAAATGTCAATTGGCGTTAATTGCGAAGTGATGTTGGTTACAAATCCCATAGCATTGTATGTACGATTGGGTTGGTAATTTCCTTTGTCACTTTTAAATTTTCCAAAATCCAAATCGACGTTAAATGATTTTTCGTTGGCACCTTGGTACTTATAATTGAGATTTGACAGCAGATTGGAAGTCTTATTGTGAACATCATTGCTGGAGAGAAGTAACCTGTCATTTGCTGGATTTACTTCATCAATTTGTGTTTGTGTAGCGCTATTTCCATACGCATTATTGAAATTCCCCGAGAGTACAATTCCAAAGGTACTTTTGGCGTTGTGGTAATAATCGTAACCTAATTTTAAATTGTTGGCATTGTTTTCATTGATTGTTTTTGATTCCGAATCGAAGATGGTATTGCTCTGTGAACGGTACAAATTGATAAAATTGTAATTTCTTCCGAAACGGTTGCTGTAATTTCCGTAGAAATTATTTTTTTTGTTTCGGTTGTTGAAGGAAACCGAATTGAAATTCGTTCCAAATTTTCCGACATTCAAACCGGTAGTAACCGTTCCGTTGGTTCCGAAATTTTTGTTCTTTTTTAATTTGATGTTTACAATTCCGGCTACCCCGGCAGCATCATATTTTGAAGAAGGCTGTGTAATGATTTCAATCGCTTCAATATCATTGGCCTGAATCGTTTTTAGATAATTCACCAAATCAGTACCGCCTAGGTAGGATGGCTTACCATCAATATAGATTTGAACACCATTTTTTCCTTCCACAATCAGGTTGTCATTGTTGTCTATTACGACACCTGGTGCCTTTCGCAATATTTCAAACCCCGAATTTCCAACAGCATTAATCGTATTTTCAACATTAAATACGGTTTTGTCAGCCAAAACCTGAATCATTGGTTTTTCCTTTTTCACCACTACTTCAGATAGTTGTGTCGACGATTCCTTAATTTGGATGGGCAGTAATACAACATCTTCTGAAGCAACTATAACGGATGAAAGGATTACTTCTTCATATCCAATAAAGGATGTCTTAATGGAATACGTCCCGGGTTTTACATTTCTGAATGTATAACGTCCCTGATTGTTGGCAATTTCTGCCTTAACCATTGTTTTATCAGAAAACAGTATTATGGAAACACCGGCGGCAATTTCGTTTTTTTCAGTGTTGATTTCCCCAGAGATTTTAAAGGTTTGGGATTGTGAAGCGAAACTAATGGCAAAAAACAGGAACAGTAAAATTTTCTTCATTTGAATTTTTTTACTGTAAGTAGAATAAATAGGCTTTATGTTACAAAAAATGCAACCATTTTTGAAATAATTTTCCTAACAATGGCAACGGAGTTGTTTCGCCTTTGGCTGCGCTGAAAATGCCGTAGATAGTAAGAACAGATATGAAAATCCACATTGGAGCTGCAATCATAATGTTCTCAAAATGGCTAATCGAAACGCCAAGTATGATAAAAGTTAAGGTCAATCCCAAACCTTGTCGGATGTGAAAAGATGCAAATGGATTTTTATTTTCACTATTTATTGAAAGCGAAATCAGCGGTCCTACAATTAAAATGTAACTAATTATAGCGGCAGTTTTTCCTTCTTTTATAATATTGGGTTCCATTCTAGTTTACAATTAATTTTCCGTTGTTGTAAATTCCGTAGACTTTACCTTTCATTTTTTGACCAAGAAAAGCGGAATTTTTCGATTTTGAAAGTAGGTTTTCTTTGCTGAATGTCCAATTTCCTTCTGGACTAAAAAGCGAAATATTAGCGCTATTTCCTTCTTGTAGAGACGGGTTTTCGAGGTTGAAAACTGTTCTTCCGAAAGTTAGCTTTTCAATGATTTTTTCAAGCGGCAACACAGAAGCCAATGCACCAAAGGCACTTTCTAATCCGATAGTTCCATTTTTTGCCAAATCAAATTCCATTTTCTTATGTTCAATGTCAATCGGATTATGGTCGGAAGTTATGCAATCAATCGTATTGTCTAAAATACCAGCCAATAATGCTTTTCTATCTTTTTCGGTTCGCAATGGCGGAGACACTTTGTAGCGACTATCAAAACCATCTAATTTTTCATCGGTTAAAGTCAGATGATGCACCGATGCACTACACGTTACTTGCAATCCTTTCGCTTTCGCTTTTTTAATTAACTCGACTGATTTTGCAGTTGAAATGGTTGGAATGTGCAATTTCCCACCCGTATATTCTAATAAAAACAGATTTCTGTCGACAATCAATTCTTCGGCTAAATTCGGAATGCCTCTCAAACCCAATCGTGTCGAAACCACGCCTTCATTCACAACACCTTTTCCTTTGATGTTAGCATCTTGACAAAAAGCGATGACCAAACCGTCAAAATCTTGTACGTATTGCAAACCTATTTTAAGCAGATTGGCATTCTCAATAGTTTTGTTGTAATCGCCAAAAGCAATTGCTCCAGCGTTTTTCATGTCGAATAATTCCGCTAAATCAGTGCCTTCGCTATTTTTGGTCAAAGCACCGATAGGATATATATCGGTTACCGAATTCGTTCCTTTTTGTTGTACAAATTGAATTTGCGATTGGTTGTCAAGTACCGGAAATGTATTGGGTTGCAACGCAATGCCAGTAAAGCCACTTTTTGCAGCGACTTTTAATCCGTTGGCAATGGTTTCTCTATCTTCAAAACCAGGTTCTCCTAAGCAAACGCTAGTGTCAAACCAACCTGAAGAAAGATGTAAGTTGTCCAATTCAATTTCAGTATACTTGTCAGCTTTAGCTATATTTTGACCTACTTTTTCAATAATGCCTTTGGTAATTTTCACATCAACGGTTTGATTGTGAAAAGGACTTTTCGGATCAATAATCGTAGCTTTTCTGATGATTAGATTCATTTGACAAATTTTTGAATTAGTACTTCAAATGTAATAAAAAGTAACGTTAACAGCACAAACCACTTCCAAATTTGACTGTCACTTCTGTCGGCTTGTAAAGTAGTAAATACGGATTCTATATCGCTAATTTCTTTAAAATCGTTGGCAATGTTGGTATTTGGATTTTCGAGATTGCTTTCTGTTCGAAAGTAATTAAAACTGATGTTTTCTACTTTTTCGTTGTTGTTGAAAATGCCAAAATTCCCAGCTTCTTTCGGATTGTCATTAAACGTCAGTTTTACTTTGTTGTTTAAGATTTGTTGTACTGGAATAAAACTTTCCTTGTTGGTGGTATTATCATTTTTAATCGTTACAATTTCGTCTTTCGACAATAAGGTTTCGATAATGAAAGGTTGGTTCTCGCCAATTAGAATTGCATTCACACCTGTTTTTTGAGTGCTTTGCGCCATATTATAAAAAGTCGGAACAATTAAAGGCGAGTTCTGAAAATTACTATTCGCTTTGTTAATCGGAGCAGCAAAAACATATACTGAAGCGATGCCATTTTGAACCGAAGTTAAAAAAGGAGATTGGTCGTTATAACTTAAAACCAATGGTGCGGCCGAGTTTAATTCGAAAGATGTTTTGGTATTTGGATACTGAAAATTGGCAACTTTTTTATCAAAAACACTACTGTACAACGTATGACTGTAGTTTATTTTGGTAACCATTTTCTCATTCGATTGCAAGGCTTTGAATTGAACACTACCAAAATTTGCCATGAACGTATTCAAATTGGTAAGTGAACTTTCTTGCGACGGAATCACAATCAAATTCCCGCCTTTTTCAACAAACGATTTTAAAGTGGTTTGTAAGGCTTGCGGAATATCTTTTAATTCATTCAAAACAATAGCATCTTGCTTGTCAATGCTGTTGTAATCTAAAGCAGTCAAAGGAAAATTTGCATAATTGAATTCGCCTGAAGTGTAAATGCGTGAAAGAAAATTGCTCTTTTCGGCATCACCAATACTAATTACGTTGCTTTTTTCGGGTTTCGAAATGCTAAAATAATAGGAGTTATCATAGTCCAAACCATTGTCGGTAATGCTTACATATCCATGAAAATTCTCTTTCGGAATCGTAAAATTGACATTTTTTGTTTTGCTTTCAAAAGTAACTAACGTCTTAGCTATTAATTTATTTTGATTGTAAAGTGCAATCGGAATGTCTTCAAAATCGTCGCCATAAGCGTCTAATTTTACACCAATTTCATAAAAATTTTCCAACGTTTGATTGATGTAAACACTATCAATGGCGATGTTTTTGGTTTGTTCTGCTTCGGGTAAAATGAAGTATAAATTTTCGTCTTCGTTAATTCCTTTTAATTCTTTTTGCTCCACACCAATAGCATCAGTGATGACAACAATATCCTTTTTAAAAGCAGTTTTGTGTGCTTTAATTTTGGCAAGCAATGCATTCAGTTGAAAAGGAGTTGCACTGTATTTCAAGTCTTGTAAATCCCTTTGAATTGATTTTATATCGGTGTTCCAATAATTATCCGAACAGGTAATCAGTGAGAAGTTCACATTTTCTGGAGTATGTTCTAGCAAATCTTGAACGGCACGTTTTAACAGCTCTCCTTTTTTCCCTTTGGCTTGCATGCTGAAGGAGTTGTCAAGAACAATACACATTTCGTTGGTAGCATTCTTGCTGTCTTTTGCTTTAAAGAAAGGTTGTGCAAAGGCCAATATCAAAGCCGTAAGCAATAACATTCGAGTTGCGAGAAGCAAGTATTTCTTGATTTTGGAACTTTTTCTAGTTTGAATAGAAAGTTCCTTTAGGAATTTTACGTTGGTGAAAAGTTCTTTTTTGAATTTTCGTAACTGAAAGAGATGTACCAGAATTGGGATAACCAATAAAAAAAGAAAGTAAAGAATTTCTGGATGTTTGAACTGCATTTTTTTAGTAAGATTTACTTCGCGGGGCTTTAATTTTTATCGGAACTCAGTGCATCTGCGATGTGTCAAAAGTAACAAAAAAAATGTAGTACAACAAGTACACTATAACATTAGTTTAACAAAAAGAGGCTGAGTACCTGAGTAGCTGAGTGCCTGAGTTTTTTTATGATGTTATTAAGGTAAGCTGAAAATGCTTAGTCACTCAGCTACTCAGTAAATCAGTTACTTTTTCTTTCTTTTAGCGGCGCGGGTTTTCAAAATATTCCTGTTTACAGAAGTGCCGGTTTTCTTTTTGGTTTTTGATGGTCCTCCCAAATTGATTTTTTTGTTTTTAGCTGATTTTTCATGAAACGCTTCGCCACCTTCTTGTTTAGGTCGTTTTAGCAAGTGTTTTATTTTCTTTCTGTCTTTTTCAAACTCCAAAAGACGTATAGAAACTTCAACTGTTTCTGGTAATTCAAGAATGGTGATTTCTTTTTCCATCAACAGCTCGGCTTGAATTTGAATTTCTTCTTCGTGTGGCGCAATAAAACTGATGGCGATTCCGCTTTTATCAGCACGACCTGTTCGTCCAATACGGTGAATGTATTGCTCTGGAATTTCCGTAAATTCAAAATTAATAACATGCGAAATATCCGAAATATCTAATCCACGTGCCATAACATCAGTAGTTACAATCCCACGAATTTCGCCAGCTTGAAATGAAGCCATCGTATTCAAACGGTAATTTTGTGATTTGTTCGAGTGAATAACTCCAAATTGCTCCGAAAATAAATCTTCCAAACTAGTGGCAATTAAATCCACCGATTTTTTATTGTTAGCAAAAACTAATATGCGTTCAAAAACGGTTTCGTTTTGCAAAAGGTCTTTTAATAGATTGAGTTTCGTTAGGAAATTCGGAGTGAAATAAGCCAATTGCTTAATTTTTTCCAAAGGAGTTCCTGAAGCTGCGAGTGAAACTTCCACAGGAAAATCAAAATGTTCGTCGAGCATAGCATCTACTTCATCGGTCATTGTTGCCGAAAACAAAATATTCTGACGCTTGCCTTTTAGCATCGCTAAAATAGAATTGACTTGTGTGCGAAATCCGAGGTTTAAAATCTCATCAAATTCGTCAATTACTAATTTCTGAATCGAATCAAAGCGAACGACATTATCTAATGCTAAATCCATTGTTCGGCCTGGCGTTCCAACCAAAATATCAATTCCTTCGCGAACTGCTGTTTTTTGTGTATTGATGTTGACACCTCCGTAAATTCCGAGTGTTCTTACCGACATGTTTGTGGTCAAACTATTGATAACATCTACAATTTGAACTACCAATTCACGCGTTGGA
>JAZKGN010000120.1:0-15409 GCA_040385945.1 Bacteroidota bacterium | reverse complement strand
AATTCGGAGTTTGACGAATACAAAGAAGGCTACGGAAAAACCATCATTACAGCCTATGCACGAATTGATGGTTGGGCAGTCGGAATTGTAGCCAATCAACGAAAAGTTGTAAAAACAGCCAAAGGCGAAATGCAATTTGGTGGCGCTATTTACTCTGATTCTGCCGATAAAGCTACACGATTTATTGCCAATTGCAATCAGAAAAAAATTCCGTTAGTGTTTGTTCAAGATGTTACCGGATTTATGGTTGGAAGTAAATCGGAACACGGTGGTATTATAAAAGATGGTGCTAAAATGGTGAATGCTGTTTCTAATTCGGTGGTGCCAAAATTTACGGTTATCGTAGGTAATTCATACGGTGCTGGAAATTACGCCATGTGCGGAAAAGCCTACGACCCACGATTGATTTTTGCTTGGCCAAGTGCTGAACTAGCCGTCATGGGCGGAACACAAGCAGCAAAAGTATTGATGCAAATTGAAGCATCTTCTTTAAAAGCAAAAGGTCAAACAGTAGACGAAAAAGTTGAACAAGAATTGTACGATAAAATAAAAGCACGCTACGATGCTCAAGTATCTCCTTATTATGCTGCAGCACGATTATGGACAGATGCTATTATCGACCCGCTAGAAACCAGAACTTGGATTTCTATGGGAATTGAAGCTGCCAACCACGCTCCTATTGAGAAAAAATTTAATTTGGGTGTGATTCAAGTATAAAATAGAATTTATAATGAAATATTTAATTTGTTTTTGGTTCTTATTTGCTAGTATTCATTTTACTTTTTCTCAAAAATCTTTCACCCGTAAAGATTCTCTTCAAGGAGGTATTCGTCCTGAACGGACTTGCTTTGATGTGCAACATTATGATTTGAACATTAAAATCAATGTTGAAAAAAGATCGATTGTGGGTTACAATACAATTTCATTCAAAGTTGTTGAAACCACAAAAAAAATTCAGATTGACTTATTTCCAAACATGCAAGTTGACTCAATTGTATTTCATTCTCAAAAGCTAAAATACAAGCGAGAGTACAATGCTGTTTTTATTTCTTTTCCGACCGATTTACAAATTGGAAGTGACGAAAAAATTTCTTTTTATTACTCGGGTTTTCCAACTATTGCAAAGAATGCTCCTTGGGATGGAGGTTTCGTATTTTCGAAAGACAAACAAGGAAAACCATGGATTGGTGTAGCTTGCCAAGGCATTGGCGCTAGTGTTTGGTATCCTTGTAAAGATGCTCAAACCGATGAAACCGATAATGGAGCTTCAATTAAAGTAGCTGTTCCCAATGGATTAATGAACGTTTCCAACGGTCGTTTTTTAGGAAGTGTCGATTTGAAAGATGGCTACACGCGTTGGGATTGGGAAGTTAAATATCCAATAAATAATTATGATATTACAGTCAATATTGCCGATTATGCTCACATTCATGATGCATTGGACGGATTAAAACTTGATTATTATGTCTTAAAAGAAAATGAAAAAAGAGCAAAATTGCATTTCGAACAAGTGAAACCAATGTTGAAATGCTTTCAAAGTAAGTTTGGCAACTATCCGTTTTGGGATGATGGATACAAATTGGTTGAAACTTCGTATTTAGGTATGGAACATCAAAGCGCTATTTCTTACGGAAATAAATACAATAGTGGTTATGTGGGTAGAGATTTATCGAGCACAGGAATCGGACTCTTATTCGATTTTATTATCATCCACGAAAGTGCTCATGAATGGTTTGGTAATAGCATTACTTCTGACGATATTGCTGATATGTGGATACACGAAGGCTTCACGCAATATGCTGAAACGGTTTATATTGAATGCCAATTTGGTGCTGAAAAAGCCAAAACGTATATAAATGGGTTGAAAAATAATGTCAGCAACGACAAACCTATAATTGGAAATTATGGCGTAAACAATAGAGGATCTGGCGATATGTATGCCAAAGGCGCTTTGTTTTTGAACACGCTTCGCAACGTAATCAATAATGATACTTTATGGTGGGAACTACTTTTAAAATTTTCTAAAGAATACAGAAACAAAATTATTAATACGAAAACAGTTATCGCTTTTTTTAATAAAGAGAGCAAAATGAACCTCACTCCGGTTTTTAATCAGTATTTGAAATATAAAAACATTCCGAAACTTGAAATTAACCGTAAATCGGAACTATTAGAATACCGATGGAAAACCGATGTAGCCGATTTTAATATGCCGATAGATATTGCAATTGATGGAAAAAAAATGCGAATTGAGCCCACAACCTCTTGGACAAAAACTGCTATTAAAAATACGGTCACTACAAAAATTGAAGTTCCGACTGACAAATTCTTTATTATTGTTAATTAGTAGTTGAAAAAAAAATGCTTTATAATTCCGTATCCTATTAAAAATTAGTAAATTAGATTCAAATTTAAACCTTACTACTATGGATACCTCAGTTAAAAGTTTGAACAAATGGGCAAATGCTCATACGAGTTACTGGTTGGACGCCTTGCGAATTGCATTTGGCGTTTTTTTAATTTATAAAGGAGCCTCTTTCATCACAAACACGGGAGAATTTGACGGTTTGATTGCTTCGACAGATAACTTTTCTGGCGGAATGATTTCGTTTCATTACATCGCAATTGCGCACATCATGGGTGGAATTATGATTGTTTTCGGATTAATAACCCGTTGGGCAATTATTGCACAATTGCCTATATTATTAGGCGCTGTTGCGATAAACTTTATTGGAGACATGCATGTAAATAATCTTTTGTTAGCTTCTGTAACTTTGATTATTAGCATTTTCTTTTTGTTTTTTGGAAGTGGAAAACACTCAGCAGATTACTTGTTTAAAATGCAGAAATAATTGGTTTTACTATTATAAGGATTCTTTTCTAAGTATTTTATTGGTTGTTGTTTCTTTAAATTTAGAAACAAAGAGGATGTCTTTTGGTTTTTCGTATTTATCCAAATCGTCAAAAATAGCTGTATCAATGTCGTACTTTTCGCCTTCAATAACCAAAACTAATTTTTCACCTAAATCAGCATCTGGTTTCCCGATAACATAAAAACGGTTTTCAATTTTACCAGATAATTTTTCTTCGATTTGCTCTGGAATTAATTTAATTCCGCCACTATTAATAATGTTATCAAAACGTCCAATAAAAACAAACTGATTTTCATTAACCAATTCAACTATATCATTAGTCACAATTACTTCATCTGATATTTTAGGAGCATGAATCACCAAACAATTTCTACTATCATACGAAATAGTAACATTTGGTAAAACTGTAAATGCTTTTTCTCCTGTTTTTTTTGCTGCAATGTGCGTGATGGTTTCTGTCATTCCGTACGTTTCATACACTTCTGTTGGCAATTTTGATAAGGCATTTTCAAGTTTCTTGTTCATTTTAGCACCGCCAACAATCATTTTTTTTACGTTCTTCAACGCTTTTAAAGAGTGTTGCGCTTGCATCGGAACCATGGCAACAAAATCATAAGCCGAATCATTGTCTTCTAATGGATGTGAACTCGGAGCCACAAAATCCAAATCCAAGCCCAAAATCATCGCGCGAACGAGCATCATTTTTCCAGCAATATATTTGACCGGCAAACAATGTAAGGCTCTGCTTCCTGGATGCAAATCGAAAAAATCGCCTGTAGCAATAGCCGAATTCACCATCGCTTGTTTGTCAATCTGAATCAACTTTGGTTGTCCTGTTGAACCTGAGGTATAGACTTCTAAATACGATTTCGAGTCAAACCAATCCAACAAAAAATCACCAACTGGCTTTTCAAACTCTTCCCCTTCTTTAATAAAACTGTAGGCAACTCGACACAAATCGTCCCTATCCAAATGAAAACCATTTAGTTTGAATTGGTTGTGCACATTTTTATACGTTGGATTATCCATTGGTTTCTTCAATTGTATTTTCGGTTACTCTGCCTGTTAATTTTTCTTTCCAATTGCTCCAGTTGTATTTTTTACTGAAAATAAACAATACAATAGGAAACACAATAAATATAGGTAAAATAATATCATATCCAGCACTCGGATTAGAAACATCTTTAAAAATAGAATGGGTTTGAAATGCCGACCAATCGGAAGTAATCAATAATGCTCCAATCAAATTATTAGCTGCATGAAAACCAAGAGCCAATTCTAATCCGTCGTCCATTAACGTTAAAATTCCTAGAAAAAAACCAGTTCCAATATAATAGACTAAGATGATAGCGCCCATTTTTTCCACTTCGGGATTGGCAATGTGCATCAATCCAAATAAAACCGAAGTCGTAACAAACGGAATTAACCTGCTTTTTGTAACTACTCCAAGTCCTTGCATGATGTAACCTCTAAAAAGATATTCTTCAAAACTGGTTTGCAACGGAATCAACAACACTGCTAAAACCAAAAAAATCAAAAAAGGAACCAGATTAAAATTCAGCACAAAATCTTCCGGTTGAAAATAAAAAGCGATTAAAGTACTAATAATAGTAATGGTTGACCACAAACCAAAAGAAAATAAAATCCGCTTCCAATCTACTTTTTTCCTAGAAGTGGTTAAACTCCGTATGCTTTGTTGGTGTATAAATTTTACCCAAAAAAGCAATATCAAACAAGCAAATGACAAAGGTGCAACCAATAATACAAAAGCCAAATTAATGCCTAATTGATCTATAATTTCGTGTAGCATTTTCTCAACATCCATTCCACGTGTAGAAATATAGTTATACACCATAAGTAGCGAAAACCCTAATGGAATTGGCAAGTATAACAACGGATTGAAATTTTTGGTTTGGATTTGCTCTATGTACATTTTATCAAGTTTAATGTTGGAATTGGTGGTTCAAATTGTATTTTTGTTTCGCCTAAAATACCAAATTTATTTCACTTTTTCAATCCAATTTTAATTAAATTATGATCACAATATACCACAATCCACGCTGTGGAAAATCACGCGATTGCCTAGCATTTATCCAAAATTCTAATCAGGAATTTGAAGTTATAAAATACCTTGAAACGCCGTTATCATTTACCGATTTAAAAGAAATCATTAAAAAGCTACACATAAAACCAATCGAATTGATTCGACAAAAAGAATCAGCTTGGATAGACCAATTCAAGAATAAAACTTTGACCGATACTCAAATCATTCAAGCTATGGTCGATTTTCCAATCTTAATAGAAAGACCAATCGCCATCAACGGAGATAAAGCCGTAATTGCCAGACCCTTTGAAAAAATAAATGAGATCTTGTAATTAGTTGTGCCATTTACTTTTAACAAACCTTTATGATTACATAGTTAAACCTTAATTTACCTTTGCCGTCTTAAAGAAAATTTAAAAAACCTTTCATGAGAAATTTAAAAATCATCATTACTTTACTAGCCTTCTTAGCAACGTCATTGTTTTATTCGCAAGAAAGACCACAAGGAAAAAAAATAATTGTGACAGGTAAAATTGTAGAAACAGCTTCCAATCAACCACTAGAATATACTTCAGTATCTCTAGTAAACACCAAAACCAATAAAATTACTGCAGGTGGAATTACCGATGAAAAAGGCGATTTTAGTTTTGAAGCCACTCCTGGAAACTATAATGTAAAAGTTGAATTTATCTCATTCAAACCTCTTGAAATCAAAGACAAAACAATTACCGACAATACCAATTTAGGAACAATTAAACTTCAAAATGATGCTACGCAATTAGATGAAGTTCAAGTTCGTGCCGAAAAAACTACTGTAGAAATTAAGTTAGACAAAAAAGTATACAATGTTGGTAAAGATTTAATGGTAAAAGGCGGAACAGTCAGTGATGTTTTGGATAATATTCCGTCTGTTTCTGTTGATGTGGAAGGAAATATAAGCTTAAGAGGAAATGAAAATGTTAGGGTTTTGATTGACGGAAAACCGTCTAATGCTATAAGTATAACCGAAGCTTTAAAAATAATTCCAGCTGATGCTATAGATAAAGTAGAAGTAATCACCAATCCATCAGCACGATATGACGCTGAAGGTGGCGGTGGGATTTTGAACATCGTATTAAAAAAAGGAAAAACAAGCGGTACCAACGGAACGTTTATGGCTACAACTGGTTATCCCGATAATCATGGTGTGAGCGGAACTGTAAATTTTAAAGACACCGAATTCAATGTGTTTACCACTCAAAGCTACAATTACAGAAGTAATCCAGGAAATGCATTTACCGATTCAAGGTACTTAAATCCAGACAATACAACAAAGAGTTATGTAAACGAAACCCGAGATAACGACCGATTAAACAAAGGTTATAACGGGAACTTCGGAATGGATTGGTTTTTAGACAAGTCGACTACATGGACCAATATCGTAAGCTACCGTAAAAGTAGTGGCGATAACGAAGACAATGTGTTGCAAGATAATTTCAATCAAAATTATGTGTATACGTATACTAGAAATCGTGTCAATTCTGAAATTAGTAAAAGTGAAAACATCGAATTTTCGACCAACTTAACTAAAAACTTTAAAAAAGACGGGCACAAATTAACCATCGACGGTTCATTCTCAAAAAATAAAGACGATAATACTGCATTAATTGTTGATACCACTAATAACTCTAGTACTGTAGGAATAGATAACACATATAACAATCAAAAGCAAAATCGTAATTTAATCACGGCTGATTATGTATTACCGATTGGTAAAAAAAGTCAATTTGAATTGGGTTATAGAGGTGATTTCTCTAAATTGGTTACCGATTATGGAGTTACAAGTAGTGGTAATGTCAACAATCTATTTACCAATTTGCTTGAGTATAAAGAAAAAGTAAATGCTTTGTATACGTCATTTGGTACAAAAGTTAGCAAATTTTCATTTCTATTTGGAATGCGTTGGGAAGATTCTGAAATCGATGTCAACCTATTGCGAACAAATGATTTGAACAATAAAAAATACGACAACTTTTTTCCAAGTGCTTTTGTAGCTTATGAATTCTCAGAAAAAAGCAGTGCATCACTAAGTTACAGTAAAAGAATCCAAAGACCTAGAGGTCGTTTCTTAAACCCGTTTAACGGACTTTCAAGTAACACCAATACGTTTGTTGGGAATCCCGATTTAAATCCAGCCTTTACAGATGCCTTCGATTTAGGTTATTTAAAACGTTGGACAAAACTAACTTTCAATACGTCGTTATATGTAAATAAAACAACTGGTTCATTTCAATTTGTTAGAAACCCAACTGGTGAAGTTATTAACGGAGTTGATGTTATCCAAAGTACATCAGTCAATGTGGCAACCGAATACCGAACTGGGTTTGAATTTACCTTAAATTATTCACCATACAAATGGTGGAAATTGAACAGTAATTTTAATTTTTTCAGAGTTGAAACGCAAGGTGATTATACCTATACTACTTCTACTGGCGATGAAGTTTATCAAGATTTAGCTAACACTGCTACAACATGGTCAACGCGTTTGTCATCAAAAATTAATTTACCATATAAAATCGATTGGCAAACCAATTTCAATTATAACGGACCACAAACCTCTAGACAAGGTAAAAGTTTAGGTGTTTTGGCTGCCAATTTAGCATTTAGTAAAGATGTTTTAAAAGACAAAGGAACACTTGCATTCAACATAAGTGATGTCTTCAATTCACGTAAAAGAATCATGGACACTTACCTTCCTGGTGTTGTAGAATCACATGGCGAAATGCAATGGAGAGAACGTCAGTTTACCTTATCGTTCACTTACCGTTTCAACAAACCTAAAAACGAAAAAGAAAAACCAAAACGCCCTACTCAAGATGATGGCGGTGGAGAGTTTCCTGGTTAATACAAATAAAAAAGTCCCAATGTACATTGGGACTTTTCTTTTATTAAAACATAACGATTACGCTTGTTCTAATGCTTTCTTAGCGGCTCTTCTTTCTTTTATTAACTCAATTGTGGCGCCAAAAATCCAATAGCCCACAAAGTGAACCAAGAAAATCATCAACCAAAAACCAATGGTCAAAATCGTTAAAAAAAGTAAAAAACCTAAGTACTGTTGAAATTCAAACATGTTTTCCGGAATTATTTTGTGAATTCATGTCAAAAGTAATTCATATATTTATACTGACCAATAAATTTCAAAAAATTTTGCACGAGTAATTAACAATTTTATATACAATTTTTTGAAGCTATTTCCTGCTTTCGCCTTTATCTCTCCGCAAGCTACGAGGATATCGGCTCTATCAGGGCTAGAAATCAGAATAAAACAAGAACTACTACAGTAAAAAACAATGAATTACAGAATAGAAAAAGACACCATGGGAGAAGTTCAAGTGCCTTCCGATAAATTTTGGGGAGCACAAACACAGCGTTCCATCAATAATTTTAAAATCGGACCACAAGGTTCTATGCCTATCGAAATCATCTACGGTTTTGCTTATCTTAAAAAAGCCGCCGCTTTTACCAATTGTGAATTGGGTATACTTACTACAGAAAAACGCGATGCTATTGCTAACGTCTGTGATGAAATCCTTCAAGGAAAACTCAACGATCAATTTCCACTAGTCATTTGGCAAACAGGTTCAGGTACGCAAAGCAACATGAATGTCAACGAAGTCATAGCCAACCGAGCACAAGTGATTTCTGGATTAAAAATTGGTGACGAATCCATAATAAAAGCCAACGACGATGTCAATAAATCGCAATCGTCCAACGATACGTTTCCAACAGCAATGCATATTGCGGCATACAAAATGGTGGTTGAAGTAACCATTCCTGCTATCGAAAAACTGCGCGATACTTTACAAAGTAAATCAACCGAGTTTATGAATGTTATAAAAATAGGACGCACACATCTCATGGACGCCACTCCTATTACACTCGGACAAGAATTATCAGGTTACGTTTCACAACTCAATCACGGATTAAAAGCAGTACAAAATACCTTACCTCATTTGTCTGAAATTGCTCTTGGCGGAACCGCTGTCGGAACTGGTTTAAACGCTCCAAAAGACTATGATACCAAAGTAGCGAGTTATATTGCTCAATTTACAAAACAACCTTTTATAACAGCCGAAAATAAATACGAAGCTTTAGCAGCACACGACGCCATTGTTGAAAGTCACGGTGCTTTAAAACAATTGGCTGTTTCACTAAACAAAATAGCCAACGACATCCGAATGATGGCGTCTGGACCACGCTCCGGAATTGGCGAAATCTTTATTCCCGAAAACGAACCTGGTTCATCTATCATGCCAGGAAAAGTAAATCCAACCCAATGCGAAGCATTAACAATGGTGTGTGCGCAAGTCATGGGAAATGACGTAGCAATTACCATTGGCGCCACACAAGGACATTACGAACTCAACGTTTTTAAACCATTGTTAGCAGCTAACTTCTTGCAATCAGCGCAATTGTTAGGAGATGCTTGCCAATCGTTTAATGATCATTGTGCAATTGGAATCAAACCAAATTATCCTCGAATAAAAGAATTGGTCAACAATTCATTGATGTTAGTTACCGCTTTAAATACCAAAATTGGCTATTACAAAGCTGCCGAAATTGCACAAACAGCTCACAAAAATGGAACCACCTTAAAAGAAGAAGCCATTCGTTTGGGTTATGTTTCTGCAGAAGATTTTGACAATTGGGTAAAACCTGAAGACATGGTTTAGTTTCCCTTATGTGACTTTTGTGGTTAAATCATATCTTTGCATATATGAAAATCTCCAAATTATATAACGACTTCTTTGAAAGCGAAAAATCAGGTGGGTTTACACTTATCTTTTGCACTTTGCTTTCACTCCTACTTGCCAATTTTTTTATTGGTGAAAACTATGTTCATTTTTGGCACATGCAATTGGGACATCACACTGTAGAACATTGGATTAACGATGGTTTAATGACCATATTCTTTTTGCTAATTGGATTAGAATTGGAACGCGAAATATACCACGGCGAATTAGCATCAGTAAAAAGTGCGATGCTTCCGTTTTCAGCTGCTGTTGGCGGAATGCTTTTACCAGCAGGTTTATTTTTGATGTTAAATTATGGATTAGCAACACAATCAGGTTTCGGAATTCCAATGGCCACGGATATCGCTTTTGCAATTGGAATATTATCACTATTGGGAAATAAAGTCCCAACTTCCTTAAAAATATTTTTAACTGCTTTGGCTGTCATTGATGATTTGGGTGCGATTTTAATCATTGCTATTTTCTATACTAAATCACTAATTTGGACCAACCTTATCATCTCACTTTCTATTTTTGGAGTGTTACTCATCTTCAATAGATTGAAAGTTAGAAACCTAATTCCGTATTTAATTGGTGGTGTTTTCATGTGGTATTTCATGCTCAATTCGGGTGTTCACGCTACGATAACGGGTGTTTTATTAGCCTTTGCGATTCCGTTTGGGAATGGTGATGAAAAATCGACTTCCTATATTTTACAACATTGGTTGCACAAACCCGTTGCCTTTATAATTTTACCACTGTTTGCTTTGGCAAATACTGCCATTATCATAAAATCGGATTGGGAAAATGCGATGTTAGAAACCTATACTTTGGGAATTGCATTAGGTTTGATTTTAGGAAAACCAATTGGCATTTTTCTGTTCAGTTTTATAGCAACTAAATTGAAAATTTGTCATCTTCCAGAAGACATAAATTGGAAATCGGTTTTGGGAGTGGGTTTTCTTGGTGGTATCGGATTTACCATGTCGATATTTATCACGCTCCTCGCCTTTTCTGATGTAGAACACATTGACAATACCAAAATCATGATTTTGATTTCGTCACTTATCGCTGGAGTTATCGGATTTGTTTTCTTGAAAAGTGTTTTAAAGACAAAAGTTGCTTAATTATCATAAAGGAATAACATAGCTGACTCTAACAATTTTTGCATTCTGTTTTCCTGGACTCCATTTTGGCGAACTCTTTAATATTTTAATAACCGCTTCCGATTTCCGAGAATCAATTTTACCAAGAACTTTTATATCGCTAAGCGAACCGTCTTTTTCAACTACAAACGTTGTAATTGCAACTGTTCTTGTTTTTTCTTTTGGTAGAGTTTCAAATCCAGCTTTTAATAAACCTTCATTTATATAAGCGTTTAATTTTTCTGATCCTCCTGGAAATTCTGGCCGAACTTCAATTCCATTAAGTGCATATATGTTAGTATCCTCTTTTATTTCATTGTTTTGTGAAAAGTTGGCAATAGAATAAAACAGTAGTAGTATGTAAATTATTTTTTTCATAATGCTTTAGTTTATAATTAGTAACGGTTTTGGTTGGTTATCAATCCTGATTGCTTATAAATAATTGCTTTGCCAAATTAATGTCAGTTGAGTTATCCTTTTTAATTAGTAAAAAATACTTTGTCTGCCAACGTTGCGTTTTCTCTGCTTGTTTATTTGGTGCAATGTCCCAAGGTGGATAAACTCTAATTCCACGTTTTCCTTCTTTTCCATTATGTGCAATAATCCCTTTATCCGCTAAAACCTGTTTAGGGAAAATAAATTGTCCAAAGTTGTCTCCACTTCTTGCTGTAATAATTACAAAATCGATAGTATCCGAACTATCAAAAGGTGATGTTATTCCATCGTTGTTTCTTTTCCAAATAGTTACAAATTGTCCTGTTTTTGTGGGTGTAATTTTAGAGATTCGTTGTTGAATTGTTTTTCCATTAAGCACAAACGAACAAGCGCCATACTCTACACTTTCTATATTCTGTTTCAAGTTTGTCAACTCAAAACCACATTTGTCGTAAACTACTTCTTTCACCATTTTTAGGTCGTTGTGAATTGAATTTAGTATTGTCAAAATGTTTTCGGTAGTCATATTTATATCTTATGCTTTTAGTTTTTGAGTTGATTTATTGCTCAATTTTAGTCAATATTTTGGTTGCTCTTTTTTTAAAATTATTTGTGTATTTGTCCATTTGGTCATTTAAACAAAGTCTTAACTCATTGTTGAGTTCTGGATATTTTTTTGTGAGTTTGTATAGTACCAAAAAAGACCTTGATTTGATTGTGACATTTGTATCGGTCGATAAAAGCCATTTAAACAGTAAGTCGATGGCTTTACCTTCATTTTCTATCGGAACTCCAACAATCATCCAAAATGTGGCAAAGGAAGTTTTATAAGTCGGATTGAGATTATCACATAAATCCAATAAAAAAGGAAGTTCAAGAATTAACTTATTTGAATTTAATGCTCCAATTTCACTCAAAAGCCACAGAAATCGGATTGCAATTTTTTGCTCACATTTCAATAATTCGGAAAGAGCTTTTATATCTATGTCTTTTTCAATGATTATAGTTGCCCATATTCTTCTTTGTTCTACAGTGCTAGTTGAGAGTGAAGATTTCAACTCGTTGTAGAAATTTGTGTTTGAAAAGTTATTTTTCATTTAGACTTGTGGATAACAATTAATACCACTTCTTCTTCTTAAAATAATACGCCATTCCAGCAAGCAAAATCACCATACAACCTAAGATAATAAAATAGCCGTATTCCCAATGCAGTTCTGGCATGTTGTCGAAATTCATTCCGTAAACACCCACAATAAAAGTCAACGGCATAAAGAACACAGAAACCACGGTCAACGTTTTCATCACTTCATTCATTTTGTGACTTTGGGTCGAAAAATAAAAGTTGGAAACACTATCAATCGTAGCCAAATCATATTCTATTTGCTCTAAAAGTTCTAGTGATTTTTGGTGTAATCGGTCAAAAAAAGTAAAATTCTTATCTTCTATTTCATTAAAAATTTCATCGTCTTTGATGCTTTTTATCGCATACAACGAATCCCGCAACGGAATAATCGATCGCTTTAAAAAATTATAATTGTCTCGGTGTTTTTCAACTTCTTCTAAAATAATAGGATTGGTACTTGTTTTGGCGATGTTAATCAAATCTTCCACCTTATCTTCTTCACTTTCGATAGTGATGTAAAAATTTTCCATTATCGCATCAAGCAAGAGGTACAACAAATAATCGGCTTTCTTTTCTCGAACAATTCCAGCATGTGTCCGAATTCGCTCTCTAATATGAACAAAAAAATCACTTCTTTTTTCTTGAAATGAAATTAGAACGCCTTTTTTTAATAAAAAACTAATTTGCTCAACAGTAATGGTATTCGAATCTTCAACTGGCAATAACGATTTGATATTAAAAAACAAAACATCACTGTATTCATCCAATTTGGTGCGTTTGGTCGTGTTTAAGATATCACCAAGAATAAAATTGTCTACACTAAAATTGGCGCCAATTTCCTGAATAACAGCAATATCATTTAATCCGTGGACATTCAACCAATTGACTTTAGTATAATCTACACACTGATTTAAATCGGCTGTCGTAAAATGTTTGTATTCGTCCAGACTTTCACTATCGTAAACAAACAATTGCATTTCTGTTGCCACACTTTTATGAACTCCCGTATAGTCTAAAATACTCGGAATTACTTTGCGTCCTTTTTTATATTTAATTTTTCGCACCGATTTAAATTTTGTCTAAATTTAGAAATAATTATTTTTTAAAAAGTAATTTTACCAAAAATTCGTACATGACAACTTTAATCACCAACATACAAGAATTACTTCAAATTAGAGATGCTTCAGTAACCAAAGTTTCGGGTGCTGAAATGGCGATTTTACCCACTTTAAAAAATGCGTATTTGCTGATTGAAGATGATGTGATTGCCGACTTTGGGTTGATGGAAAACTGTCCGAAAATAAATGCCGACAAGACCATAGATGCTACTGGAAAAGTAGTCCTACCAACTTGGTGCGACAGTCATACACATATTGTTTATGCTGGAAATCGCGAACAAGAATTTGTCGATCGAATTAACGGATTGACTTACGAAGAAATTGCCAATCGTGGTGGTGGCATTTTAAATTCGGCTACCAAATTAAACGCAACTTCGGAAAATGAAATTTACAACCAATCGAAAGCACGATTAGAAGAAGTGATGCAACTTGGCACTGGCGCTGTTGAAATCAAATCGGGTTACGGTTTGACTGTGGAAGGCGAATTAAAAATGCTACGTGTGATTAAAAAATTGGCTGCCAATTATCCGATAAAAATTAAAGCTACTTTTTTAGGAGCGCATGCTTTTCCTTTGGAGTTTAAAGAAAATCATTCTGGTTACATCGATTTAATTATCAACGAAATGTTGCCTCAAATTGCCAAAGAAAATTTGGCGGATTATATTGATGTTTTTTGCGAATCGGGTTATTTTTCAGTGGAAGAAACTGAACGAATTATGTTGGCTGGAAAACAATACGGATTGCCATCGAAAATACATGTCAATCAATTTAATGCTATTGGCGGAATTGCCATGTGTGTACAACACAATGCACTATCGGTAGATCATTTGGAAATTGTTACGGATGACGATATTGAAGCTTTAAAAAATTCGGATACGATGCCTGTGGCGTTACCAAGTTGTTCGTATTTTTTGAGCATTCCGTATACGCCTGCACGGAAAATGATGACAGCAGGTTTGCCTTTGGCTTTGGCTACCGATTTTAATCCGGGCTCTACTCCATCAGGAAATATGAATTTTGTTGTAGCAACAGCTTGTATTAAAATGAAAATGACTCCCGAAGAAGCCATTAATGCCGCTACTATTAATGGCGCTTATGCGATGGGAATTTCTAGTTCACACGGAAGTATTACGAAAGGTAAAAAAGCCAATCTGATTATTACAAAACCAATCGCTTCGTATTATCAATTGCCGTATGCGTTTGGTAGTAATTTGATTGAAACAGTGCTTTTGGAAGGTGTTGCTCTTCGTTAATTATTTCAGCGTAAAAGTCGTTTTAGCAATTAGTTTGCTTCTTTCGTAAACATTTACCGTATAAGTTCCTTTAGCAAAATCCTCAGCAATTAACTCTTGTGAAATGGCTATGTACTGATTGTCATACTGAATGGTTTTTGACAAACTATACGTAATAGATCGATCATCAAAAAACTCTGTAATACGTTTTCCCAAAACTTTATTATTGCCATCAACCACTTGAATGAAGTACTTTTTTTCTTCTGCTTTAGCATTTGGATTGGCTTCTACATAAAAGTTTATTTTGATAACATCGGTTTTATTTGCCGAAGTGGTTTCTTCGGTTTTGCTACCCGATTTGGAGATGTAACCTGCTGCTTTCAAATTGGAAACTTCCAAATTGGCATAGACTTTTTCTACTTTCTTTTCCGGAATTTCTACTTTGGGTTTGCTTACTTCTACCACTTCATTTTTAATTTCTGAAGTTGGTGTTTTTGATGATTTTACTGTTCTCTTTTGAGGTTTAATAGCAAACGTATTGGAATTGATTGTTGGCTTTTTAACATCTGTAATAACCGGTTTTGTAGTTTTTACTTTGGTTACTGCTTTTGTTTTGTTGGTTTTTAAAACGACAATTTCATCAACTAAAACCCGCATTTTGGAT
>JAZKGN010000119.1:0-6470 GCA_040385945.1 Bacteroidota bacterium | reverse complement strand
TTGACGGAAAAATAAATCCGTATTCTTTTGCGTGCGAAACTACATTCTTAAATATATCTTCTTGTTTTGCCATGCTACAAAAATATAAAAAGTGATAGTAAAAAGTAGCTTCTTTTTTGAAATGCATTGCTTTTTTATTTAATTTTATCGATATCTAAGCCATTTATCATGTTTCGAAGCCTAATTAACTTGTTCTTTCCTAGAGTTTGCTGTGGATGCAACTCGCTTTTACTGAGTGATGAAATTGTACTTTGTACGAACTGCCGTCACGAAATTCCACTGACTAACTTTCACAACAATCCCAATAACGAAGCGATTTCTAAATTTTACGGAAAGGTGCCGATTGAATTTGCGTCGGCTTTGTTCTTTTTTCAGAAGAAAGGCATTGTGCAACAACTGATTCATAAATTAAAATACAAAGGTCACGAAGAAATTGGTGAAGTCATTGGGTTTTGGTATGCCGAAGAGCTAAAGAATATTCCTCAAATGACAGCAATTGATTGTATTATTCCAGTGCCATTGCATCCAAAAAAATTGCGGGAACGCGGTTATAATCAAGTGACGACGTTTGGAAAAGCCTTGTCGGAAAGTTTGGTTATTCCATACAACGACAGCATTTTAGTCCGAAATGTCTATTCTAAAACCCAAACCAAAAAATCATTGTTGAAAAGATCGGAATTGAAAACAACTGTTTTTGATGTGGTTTTGGACGATACGATGATTGGCAAACATTTTTTATTGATAGACGATGTAATAACAACAGGTTCTACATTAGAAGCCTGTTCGAGAGCTTTGCTAAAAATTAAAGATGCGAAGGTGAGTATTGTTTGTATGGCGATGTCGCAGTAATGTATGAAGTGTTCGTATATGGGAACGCGGATGACGCAGATGAAGCGGATGCAACGGATTTTGGACTATACAAACGAAATGCCTAGCCCAGATTATAATGGAAACCCTTGCAAAAGAAGCTAGTTTTTTACTGGCGAAAAAGAACGACCAACGGAAGTTACTTTTTTGGCTTGTAAAAAAGAGCTTGTTGCAGCAAGGTTGTAATGGAAAGCTGGAATTAGCTTCCTATAATTTTGCCAAAATGTTTGAGTTAAACTAAATATAGTTGTTATTTTGCGTTTAGTAAAATCCGAATGATGCTAAAAAACTTTATAAAGTATTCCTTAATTATTCTCGCCATTGCTGTGATTGGTTGTGCCAAAAGAGGTACGATTACTGGTGGTTCAAAAGATACTTTGGCTCCGATATTGCGAAGTAGTGTACCCAAAAACGGCACTGTGAATTTTACTGGAAAAGAAATCAAATTGTATTTTAACGAATATGTAAAACTCAAAAATGTAGCCAAGCAACTCGTTGTTTCGCCACCAATGACTATTCCGCCAGAAGTGTTGCCGTACAACGCGAGTAAATACATTACGATTAAATTAAAAGAAGATTTGCGCGAGAATACGACCTACAGTTTTAACTTCGGACAAAGTATTGAAGACAATAACGAAGGCAATGCGATTCCGCAATTTAAATATGTTTTTTCGACTGGGAATTACATTGATTCGCTATCGTTGAAAGCGACCTTTAAAGATGCTTTGGAGAAAAAAGTACCTACGTTTGTTTCTGTTATGTTGTATGAAGTGAATGAAAAATACAACGATTCGACCATTTACAAAGAAGCGCCAAAGTATATCACCAATTCGCTTGATAGTTTGAAAATACTGCAATTGGAAAATTTACAAAAAGGGAAATACCGATTGATTGCTTTAAAAGACGAAAACAAAAACAACAAATTCGACCCAAAACAGGATAAAATTGGTTTTATAAAAGAGTTCATTACGTTACCCAATGACACTTTATATGAATTGGAATTGTTTAAAGAAGTACTTCCATTTAAAGCTTTAAAACCAACTCAAGCTTCGGGGAACAGAGCGATAATGGGTTATGAAGGCGATTTGAAAGATGTGCGCTACGATGTGGCAAAAGCAGGACAATCGATTCCGTTTAAAGTGACCAAATTGCCTAAAAAAGATTCATTGCAAATTTGGTTTCCAGTGATAAAAAACGATTCGGTTTCGATAACAGTTTCCCAATACAAGACGAATACCAATTTCATTTTGAAGTTGAAAGATCAGAAAAGGGATACGATGAGTTTTTCGGCAGAACGCGTTGGAAACTTGCCTTTTAGAGAAAAGTTTACGTTGAATTCCATTACTCCTTTAGTAAAAATTGACGATGCGAAAATCAAATTAATTGGTAACGATGCGAAAGCTGTTGCATTTACAACCAAATACGATGAATGGAAACAGCAATTGGTTTTTGATTTTGAAAAGCAACCTTTGGAAAAATACAACTTGACCATTTTGCCTGGTGCATTGACCGATTTTTATGAACGCTCTAATGACACTTTAAAATACCCTTTTTCGACGCAAAATACCACCGAATACGGGAATTTAAAAGTGATTCTTGAAAAAGTCAAACGATTTCCTGTGCTAGTCGAATTGACCGATGCTGAAGGAAAAGTGTTTGCAACTCACTATTCTGAAAAAGAAACCATTATCGATTTTAACTTGGTCGAACCTAAAAAATTTACTTTGCGTTTGATTTACGACGACGACCGAAATGGTGTTTGGACACCCGGAAATTACATGGAAAAACGCCTTAGTGAAGAAGTGATTTATTTTCCGAAGGAAATTGATGTTCGTGCCAATTGGGATGTGGAACAGCCTTTTGATGTGGGAAGTGCGAAGTGAGAAGTTGGATTTAGGTTGTAATCTCGAAAGCATCTTTATCGTTTAGAAAAGCCAATTTACTTCTGGTTTCCAACATTGCGTCTTTGTCCAATTCGACAATATAAACCCCTTCTGTTTCTTGAGGTTCCTGAATGCAATTCCCGAGAAAATCAACGGCTTGTGAGTGGCCTACGTATTCTAAATTATTATTATCCGAGCCTACTCGATTCACTCCAATAACATAACTCATGTTTTCTACGGCGCGTGCTTTGAGCAAAATATCCCAAGCAGCAACGCGTGTTTTTGGCCAATTGGCAACATAAATCAACACATCATAGTTTTCGACATTTCTAGAAAACACTGGAAAACGCAAATCGTAACAAATGAGTGGGCAAATTTTAAATCCTTTGTAATCGATAATAAGTTTACTTTCTCCAGAAGTGTAGACTTTGTCTTCCCCTGCTAATGTAAATAAATGTCTTTTGTCGTAATGTTGCATTTCGCCTGACGGAAAAACAAAAACCAAACGATTGAAATACTTTCTGTTTTCTTGAATTACGAAGCTTCCTGTTATGGCGCAATTTTTAGTTTTAGCCAATTCTCTTAACCACGAAATGGTTTCGCCTTGCATGGTTTCAGCCACTTTTTCTGGATTCATGGTAAAACCCGACGTGAACATTTCGGGCAAGACAATCAAATCGACATATTGCGAAATAGCAGCAATCTTTTCTTGAAGAAAAAGCCTGTTTTCACTGGGATTTTCCCACGATAGTGATGTTTGGATTAGTGCTATTTTCATGGTTATTAGAACGCGGATAAAACGAATTCACTAAAGTGAAAACGTAGCTTCTCGCGAGTTTTATTTAATGGTTATTTCGTCTACAAAAATATAAGCGTCGCCGCCAGCTCCTTGGTGCCAATCGGGTAATTTTCCGAAGTTGTAGGCTTTTACTTTGATGTATTTTGCTTTTAACTCCTTATCGGATTTGTAACTGAAATTGGTGACTTTATTTTCGGATTCCTTTGGATCTAAAACATTGCTAACTGTTCCAACTAGCGTAAAATTGACATTATCTGAAGAAGTATAATACTCGACTTTGGTTGGCATTAAAATCCACGACCTTGAATCTTGAAGAAATGTAGCTCCAAAATTAGAAATGCTTTTTTCACTTTGTAAATCAACAACGGCTTCAAAATCTTGACTTTGATAACCCTGCCAATCTCCTTTTCGCCAGTTTTCGGTACCGTTTATTCCATCTAACAAACCTTCTGGGCCTCCAGCATGGTATTGTTTGTCGTTAATTGATTTGATGCTGATGGTGTAATTGTTTGGTTTTTTAAAGAATGTGGCAGAAACGCGACTGCTTCCTCCCAATTTTGCTGCTGGATTGACAACTGAATACGCCGTGATTGTAGAAGAAGTGCTTATTTCAAAAGGTCCGTTGTACACTTTAAAATCGGAACTTTTTTGTGTTTCATCTTCCACTTTATACTTGATTGCGTAAGGATTTAATCCGTTATTAAAATTAGTGTTTTCCAAAGAAATCAATAACTTGTCCTTAAACGATTTACTTTTTGCTAGAATAACCGGAACCGGAATTATAATTTCATGCCCTAAATTTTTAGGTTTTTCAAGAAGTCTTATTCCAAAAAATCTTCTGTCTTCGGGAGTGTTTTCTGCGCTAATTTCTTCTGGATTCCCGTTCTCTAGATTCACCTTAACATTTTTGAAATAAGGCGTTGTTAAACTCCACTCGGGAATTCCAGGCGTCACTGCGTAAATCCCCATCGAACTCAAAACATACCATGCGCTCATTTGTCCACAATCTTCGTTACCAATTAATCCGTCTGGTGCATTTTTGTAGAAATTATTTAGAATAGAATGTACTTTTTCTTTCGTTTTTTCTGGCTTGCCGATGTAATTGTACAAATAGGTCATGTGATGACTTGGCTCGTTTCCGTGTGCGTATTGCCCAATTAAACCCGTAACATCAGCTTGTTCTCGACCTGTAGTTTTACTTTCGCTGTTGAACATTTCGTCGAGTTTGGCTTCAAATTTTTGTTTTCCGCCGTACGCTTCTATCATTCCAGAAATATCTTGTGGTACGAAGAACGAATAGTGCCATGAATTACCTTCGGTAAAATTGTTGTTGATTTCACGAGCGTCAAAAGGTTTGTCCCAACCGCCATTTTTCTTTGGTCGCATGAAACCAACGTTCCAATCGAAGACATTTTTCCAACTTTGAGAACGTTTCATGAAGTACTCATAGTCTTCATTTTTTTTCAAAAGCAACGCCATTTGAGCAATACACCAATCATCGTAAGCATATTCTACAGTTTTAGAAACACTTTCATGTTCGTCGTCCATAGAGATAAAACCTTGTCTTTTGTAGGCTTCCAATCCCAAATGATCGAGCATAGCACTATTTTTTGCCGCTTGAAATGCTTTTTCGTAATCAAAACCTTTGATGCCTTTTGCCATTGCATCGGCCATGACAGAAACCGAATGATAACCAATCATGCAATCGGTTTCGTTGGACGCCAATTCCCAAACAGGTAATCGTCCACCTTGTTCGTATTGTTTTAGAAAGGTATTGATAAAATCGGCCGTGCGTTTCTTTTCGATAAGCGTATACAAAGGATGTGCAGCACGGAACGTATCCCAAAGCGAGAATACCGAATAATAGTCAAAACCTTCGCCATTGTGCACTTTATTGTCTCTGCCACGGTATTTTCCATCAACATCTTGAGCAATGTTGGGTTGCACCATGGTATGATATAAAGCCGTGTAAAAGATGGCTTTTTTGTCTTTGTCGGATTCAGTGATTTCTATTTTTGAAAGCTGTTTGTCCCAAAGGAGTTCGGCTTCTTTTTTTACTTGTTCAAAATTCCAATGTTTGATTTCTGACATGTTTAATTTAGCGCCTTCATAACCTGTTGGAGACAATGCTACTTTTACCGAAATCGTTTCTCCTTTTTTTACTTCTTTTGAAAAACTCAAAGCCAATTGTGTTCCAGCAAAAAAAGTATCGGTGATTTTGGCTGGTGCTACTCCGTTATTGCGAACCGCGGAAACTTTCATCGGAACACTAAACTCAATTCGAGCATAAACGTATTGATCTTTGGCCCAAGCTTCACTTCTTCGCAGAATTTCTATCGTTTTACTGTTGATAATTTTCACATCGCCATATAGCAATTTATCGCGATGGTTTAAATCGAGGATAATGTTTGCTGAACCTGCATCATTAAAGGTATACTGATGAAATCCAACACGAGTTGAAGCGGTTAAATTAACGTCGATATTATTCTTATCTAGCTTTACAGAATAGAATCCTGCGGTAGCTTTTTCATTGGAATGTAAAAATTTCGAACCGTATGCTGCCGGATTGAAATTTGGTTCTCCCATGGTTGGCATAAGCATAATATCGCCGTAATCAGTGCAGCCTGTTCCGTTTAAATGCGTGTGAGAAAATCCGTAAATCACGCTGTCATCGTAATGATAACCCGAACAGCCGTCCCAGCTTCCATCAATTCGCGTGTCGGGAGAAAGTTGTACCATTCCGAAAGGTACTGTTGCACCAGGATAGGTATGACCGTGTCCGCCCGTTCCTATCATTGGGTTGACGTTTTTACTTAGGTTTTGACTGAAACATACTGCTGAAAACAGTACAACTAAGGAAGAAAAAAAGTATTTCATTGGTATTGGTTTGATGGTCAAATATACCAATTTTTATCGAAAAG
>JAZKGN010000118.1:8171-16657 GCA_040385945.1 Bacteroidota bacterium | reverse complement strand
TACGTACAACGGCCAGCCACTACCATCAACGGATTACTGGTTTACGGTAGATTATGGAGAACAAGATACAATGAAACAATTTAAAGCTCACTTTTCGTTGAAACGATAATTGGTTTTAAGTAATAAATAAAAAAAGGGTTCTCAATTGAGAATCCTTTTTTATTACTATAGTTTGTTATTTAGCCCTGATGCAAGGGAAAAACCTTTTTTATTTAAAAAAGTTTTGGAAAGGCAGCAGGAAAATGGATAGCAAGAAAGCCCAAGCCATTGCTTCGCCAATTCGCTATCGCTCGGGTCGCTTCTTATTTTGAATTATACACCTTTAAAGCTTCTTTTAAAATAGCTACCGAACGAACTAAATCCTCTTTTTTCAAAACATAAGCAATTCGCACCTCGTTTAAGCCCACATTCGGAGTAGAGTAGAAGCCAGCAGCTGGAGCAACCATGACCGTTTCTCCATTAAAATCAAACGATTCTAATAACCATTGGGCAAAATCGTCTGCATTTTTAATAGGCAATTGAGCAATGCAATAAAAAGCCCCTTTTGGAGTAGCTACTTTTACACCTTCAATTTTATTTAGTTCTGAAATAAGTATATCTCTTCGATCTCTATATTCATCAATTACTTCATCAAAATAACTTTGTGGTGTATCTAAAGCTGCTTCACTGGCAATTTGAGCAAAAGTAGGTGGACTCAATCGAGCTTGAGCAAATTTCATTGCAGTTGCCATTACTTCTTTATTTTTTGAAACAATACATCCAATTCGGGCACCACACATACTGTATCTTTTAGAAACAGAATCAATCATTATCGCATTTTCTTCAATGCCTTCAATGTTCATGATGGAATAGTGTTTTTCATTTTCATCATAAACAAATTCACGATATACTTCATCGGCAATTAAAAATAAATCATGTTTTTTTACTATGGCAGCCAATTGCATTATTTCGTCTTTAGAATACAAATAACCAGTTGGGTTTCCAGGATTGCAAATTAGGATTGCTTTCGTTTTTGGAGTAATTAATTTCTCAAAATCGGCAATTGGAGGTAATGCAAAACCTGTATCAATTGTCGAAATTACAGGAACAACTTTCACTCCAGACGCCGTTGAAAATCCGTTATAATTAGCATAAAAAGGTTCCGGAATAATGATTTCATCATCTACATCCATAGTGCTTCCCATAGCAAACAATAAAGCTTCCGATCCACCAGTTGTGATGATAATGTCTTCGACTTCAATTGGCAATCCGTGATTTTTATAGTATTGAGAAAGCTTTTTTCTATAGCTTTCAAATCCAGCAGAATGACTGTATTCTAAAACTTTTATATCTACATTTTTAACTGCATTTATAGCTATTTCTGGAGTTTTAATATCGGGTTGACCAATGTTTAAATGATAGACTTTATTACCCTTTTTCTTAGCAATATCAGCATAAGGCACCAATTTTCTAATTGGTGATTCAGGCATTTGTTTTCCTTTATTTGAAATTTTTGGCATAATGAAATTTTTTGTTGTGCAAATTTGCGATTTTTTATTCTAAATCAAATTTTTTTTAGTTTATTAATTGTTAAAACAATTATATTTATCTTCATTTTTATTAAATTTATACAAAAAAAAGCTAGATGAAAGTCAAATTATTACTCTTCTTTTTTGCGTTTTTCATTATCAATTCGTTTTCTCAAAATGGCTTTGTAATTGAAGACAACAAAAAGAAAGTTGTTATTCCGTTTAAGTTTATAAACAATTTAATAATTGTTCCAATTGATGTTAATGGAGCGACTATGAATTTTTTATTAGACACAGGTGTTGAAGAAACTATTCTATTCAGTTTAGAAGAGAATGAAGAAATTATATTTTCAAATCTTGATAAAGTAATGTTCAAAGGAATAGGCGTCAATGAGCCATTTGAAGGATTAAAGTCGTCTAAAAATAAGTTGTCAATAGATGGATATAGAGATGACGATCATACTTTATACATTGTTTTAAATCAAAATATAAATATTTCTTCTCAAGTTGGTATTCCTGTTAATGGTATTATTGGTTATCACTTTTTTAAAAATCATCCTATTAGCATCAATTACAAGAAAAAAAGAATAACAGTATATAATGATATTAGTACAGTATCAAAAAAACTCAATAAAAAGTATCAAAAAGTGGCTGTTTCAATTGAAGAAATGAAACCCTATATTAAAACGACTATTCAAATGGAAAATAGTCCCGAAGTTATAGAAGCTAAACTACTAATTGATATTGGTAATTCAGATGCCTTATGGTTATTTAAAGAAAAAGACAAAAGAATTCATGTCTCAGATAAAAATTTTGATGATTATTTAGGACTCGGTTTCAGCGGAACCATATATGGTAAACGTTGCAGAATTAAAAAATTACTCATCAATAATTTTACGTTTGAAAATCCTATTGTGGCCATACCAGATTCTATTACAACCAAAGGTATGCAAATGGTAAAAGACAGAGTTGGGTCAATTGGATCTGAAATAATGAAACGATTTTCTGTCGTATTTGATTACCCCAATAATCAAATGTATTTAATGAAAAACGATAATTTTAAATTGTTGTTTAATTATAATATGAGCGGACTCGAAATTCAGCACCAAGGTTTGGAGTGGGTGAAAGAAACGTATGAAGAAAATGCCAGTAGTGCCAATATATTTATTCATTTAGATGATGGTGGTAAAACATCAAAAACTTTAAAATATAAATTTGTACTAAAACCAAGTTATTCTGTTTTTAGCGTTAGAAAGGACTCTCCTTCCGATGTTGCAGGATTGAAAATTGGGGATGAAATAACAACAATTAATGGCCGAAATAGCTATAATTTCACTTTGCAAGAAATCAATGAAATATTAAAATCAGAAGATGATAAAACCATAATTATTGAAGTATTGCGAAAAAGTAAACCCTTAAAATTTAAATTTAAACTTAAAAACATGATATAAAAAAAAGCCCACATTAGTGGGCTTTTATATTTATTGCATTGGGCTGCTTTTTTTCTTTTCTAAAAGATTTTCTTCTGTTTTTACAAGTACTTCTCCTTTTATCTTTAAAGCGATTCGACCGCCTTCAACATTCACTGCATTGGTTTCTACAGAAATTGTTTTCCGAATTGGTCCCGGATTCATATTGTATTTTACACTAATTTCTCCTTTTTTACCCGGAGCAATTGGATCTGTAGGTTTACTAGGAACCGTACAACCACAAGTCGATTGTACATTGGTAATAATCAAAGGTGAAGTTCCTGTGTTGGTAAATTCAAAAACTCGAACACCACTATCTACATCTTTGTATACATTTCCATAATCAATGGTGTTATCTTTTGCTGTAAATTCAATTTTTGCCTGAGCAAAACCTATCGAACTCAACAAAATTCCAGCAACAAGTATAATTTTTTTCATCTCAATATTTATTTGGTTACCGTAAAAATAAGTACTTTAAATTAATACACAAAAATTTAATTCTTAATTTTTTATGAAAGCACATATTACTTACTTTTGCAACTAGGTTTACAATAAGCATACCAGTTTTTTTGAAGCGATAGGCTTGGGTTTTATTTGTTATACATATTCCTGCTGCCTTTCCAAAACTTTTTTAAATAAAAAAGGTTTTTCCCTTGCATCAGGGCTAGAAAAAAAGCTAATTGCATTTTTGTTATCTGTATAATCTAAAAGTCAAACAATCCACATATGATTCCTGCACAATTCAACGCAAAAGAAGTAGAACAAAAATGGTACGACTACTGGATGAAAAACGATTATTTCACATCCAAACCCGACCATAGAACGCCGTATACTATTGTAATTCCGCCACCTAACGTAACCGGAGTCTTGCACATGGGACACATGCTCAACAATACGATTCAAGACGTATTGATTCGTCGTGCGCGTTTAAAAGGATTCAATGCGTGTTGGGTACCAGGAACCGATCATGCGTCTATCGCAACCGAAGCCAAGGTGGTAGCCAAACTCAAAAGCGAAGGCATCAATAAAAACGATTTAACACGTGAAGAGTTTTTAAAACACGCTTGGGATTGGACCAACAAATATGGCGGAACCATTCTAGAACAGCTAAAACAATTAGGCTGTTCTTGCGATTGGAGTCGCACCAAATTCACCATGGATGACGACATGTCAGCCTCAGTAATTCACTCGTTTGTCGATTTATACAACAAAGGATTAATTTATCGTGGCTACCGAATGGTAAATTGGGATCCAGAAGCAAAAACTACTTTATCTGATGAAGAAGTAATTTTCGAAGAACGCCAAGGAAAACTTTATTTTATCAACTATAAAATTGAAGGTTCAGCCGATTTTCTTACGATTGCTACAACACGTCCAGAAACCATTTTTGGGGACACTGCCATTTGTATCAATCCAAATGACGAACGTTTTGCTCATCTGAAAGGCAAAAAAGCAATTGTGCCTATTTGCAATCGAGTTATTCCAATTATAGAAGATGAGTATGTAGATGTTGAATTCGGTACAGGTTGTCTAAAAGTGACACCTGCGCACGATATGAATGACAAAACGCTAGGCGAGAAGCACAATTTAGAAATCATAGATATTTTTAACGATGATGCTTCTTTAAATTCTTTCGGATTGCATTACCAAGGAAAAGATCGCTTTATAGTTCGTGAAGAAATTGTAGCCGAATTAGAACAACTCAGTGCATTATCCAAAACAGAAACACATTTAAATAAAGTTGGAACTTCCGAAAGAACCAAAGCTGTTATCGAACCTCGTTTGTCTGATCAATGGTTTTTGAGTATGGAAGAGTTGGTAAAGCCCGCTATCAAAGCCGTTTTAGAAACAGAAGAAGTAAAGTTATATCCATCGCGTTTTAATAATACCTACAAACATTGGTTAGAAAACATTAGAGATTGGAATATTTCGCGTCAATTGTGGTGGGGACAACAAATTCCGGCCTACTATTATGGCGACGGAAAAGAAGATTTTGTAGTTGCCGAAAACATCGAAAAAGCACTCGAATTAGCCAAGGCAAAAACCAACAACCAACAACTGACAACCAATAACCTTACTCAAGATGCCGATGCTTTAGATACTTGGTTCTCTTCGTGGTTATGGCCAATGGCAGTTTTTGGAGGTATTTTAGATCCAGAAAATGAAGATTATAAATACTATTATCCAACCAACGATTTAGTAACGGGTCCGGATATTTTATTTTTCTGGGTGGCACGAATGATTATTGCTGGATATGAATATGCTGGCGAAAAACCATTTACCAATGTGTATTTAACAGGATTGGTTCGTGATAAGCAACGTCGTAAGATGTCGAAATCATTAGGAAATTCCCCCGAACCGTTAGAGTTAATCGAAAAATTTGGTGCAGACGGAGTTCGTGTTGGATTGCTTTTAAGCGCTTCTGCAGGAAACGACATCATGTTTGATGAAGAATTGTGCAACCAAGGAAAAGCATTTTCAAACAAAATATGGAATGCCTTCAAACTGATAAAAGGTTGGGAAGTTGCCGATATTGCACAACCTGAATCGTCAAAAGTGGCTATAGAATGGTACGAAACCAAATTGCAACGTACTTTAACCGAAATCGAAGATAGCTTTGATAAGTATCGTATTTCCGATGCGTTGATGGCGATTTATAAATTGGTTTGGGACGATTTCTGCTCGTGGTTTTTAGAAATGATAAAACCAGCTTACCAACAACCAATTGACAAAGCTACGTTTGATAAAGCTATTGAAATGATGGAAAACAATTTGAAATTGTTGCATCCGTTTATGCCTTTCTTAACCGAAGAAATTTGGCAGTATATTGCTGATAGAACTCCGCAACAAGCATTAATTGTTGCCGAATGGCCAAAAGCAAAAGCCTTCGATGAAAAGCTAATTGCCGATTTCGATTTTGCTATGGAAGTGATTTCCGGAATCAGAACGATTAGAAAAGATAAAAACATTCCGTTTAAAGACGTGATTGATTTGAGTATCGTAAACAACGAGAAAGCATCGACGTATTTTGATTCGGTGATTTCAAAATTAGGAAACATTACAACATTGAATTATGTTTCAGATAAAGTTGATGGAGCGTTGTCGTATCGCGTAAAATCAAATGAGTATTTTATTCCGATTACTGGAAACATTGATGTAGCAGCCGAAATCGCTAAATTAACCGAAGAGTTAAACTACACCAAAGGCTTTCTAAAAAGTGTACAAGCCAAATTATCCAACGAAAAATTTGTCAATGGTGCACCAGAAAAAGTATTGGAAATAGAACGAAAAAAAGAAGCCGATGCTTTAGCAAAAATCGCCACAATTGAGCAAAGCTTAGCAGGTTTGCAATAAATAAAAATCCCGAGTATAAGCTCGGGATTTTTTATTAATCTTCAATTACTATTTTTTTTATCTGGACTAATTTATCATTTTGTAACAATTCAATAAAATACAATCCGCTGTTTAAATTGCCTCTGTTTAGAACAAATTGCTGTCCATTTATATTTTGAATTTCATTTACAATTTGACCTAATGAATTGTATAATTTTAGTGTCACGTTTTCTAAATTCATTTCCGAATTAATTATAAGTTCTGTTTTAAAAGGATTGGGATAAAAAGTAATTTTATTAGTAAGAGCTGTTACATCATCCATTCCTAGCATAGAGCAATCTGTCGGAGTTCCACCGTTGGCTGTACCATGGTTATATACTAAAGTTCCATTTTGAGCACTACAGGTCACATAAATATACGGATCGGAAAGTAATTCATAATGGGGTTTTAAAGGATGATTTCCGCTTCCAACTCCTTCAATCCAATTAAAACCAAAAAAACCATTGTCAAAATTAAATCGCCTTCTAGTACCGCCATTCACAGTTACATTTGAGATTGAAATTAATGTATACGTGTTACCGTTTGGTAAAGTAATTGTATTGGACACTTCTTTACTAAAATCATAGAGTAATTCATCCGCATTATCAACTCTACGATATACTTTTTTTGCGACAACATCTTCTCGAACATAGACATCAGTTCCGAAAATAGGGTCTGCAAATTTTTTATAGGTAAATCCTCCAATAGCAACATCTATAGCCGGATTTATAATATAATTTGTTGTGCCCATAAAGCTAGCAACAGTTACATTCCACGTTGTATTATTAAGAAAAGGAGCGTAGGGTTGCGAATAAATGTTCTTATAAAATAACAATAAAAAGGTGGCGAAGAGTAGTTTTGTTTTCATAAATATTGTTTTTGGATGGTATAAATTGGCTATTAATGAAGATAAAGATAGTGAAATTATTACTTGATAATTAAATCATATTTTGCCAAAAGACCTTTTAAGCCATCCACCGAAAATTGTGCTTTTTTTAATTTGTTTTTTTCAGGATCAATAATGAAATCGTAACTCGTAGAAAAATCGGCTTTGTTGGCTATTGTATCAATAAAAACAGCATGTCGCAAGTTGCAATTGTCAAAAATCACTTCGGTCAAATCGCTCGCCATAAAATCGACCGCCACCATACTACAATTTATGAATTGCATTTTCTTTAGTTTCAAGGCGTAAAATTTGGCATAATCGAGCAAACAATCTTTAAATCCGAAGTCAAAAATCACCTGATCAGTCATTGCAAAATTGACATTGGTGAAATTACATTTGGTAAAAAACACATCTCGAAGCGAAACATAATTGATTTTGGTGTCCGAAAAGTTACAATCGTAAAAGTTGCAATCGATAAAAGTAACGGTTTGGAATAGACAATTCCTAAAGTCACAATTGGTAAAAGTACAGTTTTCGTAATCTTTAAACTTGATAGCAGCTTCATCAAAAACAATGTCTTTGTATTCTTGGTCGTGAAAGTAATCAGGATGCATAGGTAGATTTTATTTGGGTAAATTTAAATAAAAAGGAGGAATAAATTTTAAATTTCGCCAACTCGCTTTCTTATTGATTATGAGACATATTTTTTCACCTTTTTTGGTTTAATTGGCAATCATTTTATACTTATTTTCCTAAATATACATTTTTTAGACATTTTTTATATAGATAATTTATTGTGGTATTAAATTAAAATTTATATTTGTGCAATCGATTACATTAATTTCGAAATCGGTTGATATAAAGATTTTGATTGTTAGTCGTTATACACTAATTTTAAATTACCAACAAAACCAAATTTAGTACAAAATATAAACTAAAATAAATGAACCAAACCAATAAAGTTATAGGAAATTACCGCTGGACAATTTGTTCCTTATTGTTTTTTGCAACGACCATCAACTATCTTGATAGACAGGTGCTATCGTTAACATGGAAAGATTTTATTGCGCCAGAATTCCATTGGACAAACAATGATTACGGAAATATAACCGCATTGTTCTCTATCTTTTACGCTGTTTCATTATTGTTTGCTGGTCGATTTGTTGATGTTATGGATACCAAAAAAGGGTTTCTATGGGCTATCGGAATTTGGTCAGTAGGTGCTTGTTTACACGCATTTGCTGGTATTGC
>JAZKGN010000118.1:0-8071 GCA_040385945.1 Bacteroidota bacterium | reverse complement strand
GTTGGAGCATTAATTGCCCCAATATCTATTCCGTTTATTGCCGAAGCATTTGGTTGGGAAATGGCGTTTATTATTATTGGAGCCTTAGGTTTTGTTTGGATGGGATTTTGGATTTTTGTATACGATAAACCTGAAAAACATCCAAAAGTAAATGAAGCCGAATTGGCCTACATACAACAAGATACACTTGCCGATAGTAAATTGGAAGGGTATGTTCCAGAAACTACCACTAAAGTATCGTTAATGGATTGTTTTAAATACAAACAAACTTGGGCTTTCGCCTTTGGTAAATTCATGACCGATGGTGTTTGGTGGTTTTTCTTATTCTGGACGCCAGCTTATTTGAGTTCTGTTTATAATATGGATTCTACACAAGCGGCTTTTCCGTTGTTTATTTTATATGTGATTACACTACTTTCCATTTTTGGTGGTTGGCTTCCAACTTATTTTGTGGAAAAGAAAGGAATGAATCCGTATGAAGGCAGAATGAAAGCCATGTTGATTTTTGCATTTTTCCCATTATTGGCATTGTTAGCACAGCCATTAGGTCATTACACCTATTGGTTACCAGTTATTTTTATTGGTATTGCACTCGCAGCTCACCAATCGTGGTCGGCAAATATTTTTACCACAGTGGGAGATATGTTTCCTAAAAAAGCAATTGCAACCGTTACCGGAATTGGTGGTTTGGCAGGTGGATTAGGGTCAACACTTATCAACAAAGGTTCGGGAGTGTTATTTGATTACAGTAAAGAAACTAATATGGAGTTTATGGGATTTCACGGAATTGAAGGTGGCTACTTTATCATCTTCTCAATATGCTCCGTTTGTTATCTAATAGGCTGGTCAGTGATGAAATTTTTAGTACCGAAGTACAGTCCAATTAATGATTTATAGAATAAAGAATAAAAATAAATAAAAGAATGACAAATTTTGAGTTTAGATATGCCTCCAATCCAAAGGATGCGAACAAGTATGATACAACCGAATTAAGAGCGCAGTTTTTAATCGAAAAACTTTTCGTTGCCAACGAAATCAATCTTACGTATTCGATGTACGATAGGTATATCGTTGGCGGAATTATGCCGGTGGGAAAAAGTTTAATGTTAGAAACGATTCCGTATTTAAAGTCGGAAAATTTTCTCGACAGACGTGAACTCGGAATCATAAATGTGGGTGGAAAAGGTGAAGTGAGTGTTGATGGTGAAGTATTTGCTTTAGATAAAAAAGAAGCGTTGTACATCGGAATGGGAGCGAAGGAAGTTATTTTTTCAAGCACTTCAGAACAACCTGCTTTGTTCTACATCAATTCGGCTCCAGCTCATGCACACTTTCCTAATAAAAAAGTGACGAAAGATAATGCAGAGATTGTGCATCTAGGTGAAGAAAAATTAGCCAACAAACGAATAATCAATAAACTCATAGTAAACAGCGTAGTCCCAACATGCCAATTGCAAATGGGATTAACCGAATTGTTAACTGGAAGTGTGTGGAATACCATGCCAGCGCACACGCACAACCGACGCATGGAAGCGTATTTTTATTTTGATTTAGAAGATGGACAAACCATAAGTCATTTTATGGGTGAACCTCAAAACACACGACATATTTTTATGCAAAACCATCAAGCGGTTTTGTCTCCAGAATGGTCGATTCATTCTGGTGCAGGAACGTCAAATTACTCCTTTATTTGGGGAATGGCAGGTGAAAATTTAGATTATAGCGATATGGATATTGTAGCACCAAATCAATTGAGATAGTATGAAATTATTCGATTTAACGCATAAAAATGTTTTAATAACCGGAGGAACGCACGGTCTCGGAATGGCAATCGCTGAAGCGTTGGCAAGTGCTGGAGCGCAGTTAGTCATCACCGGAACTACGCCTTCTAAAATGGAAGAAGCCATAGCATATTACCAATCAAAAGGGTATAAAGCGTCAGGCTATTTGTTCGATGTTACGAATGAAACCGATGCCGCAAAGTACATTGACATCATCTCAAAAGAAATTGGAGACATTCATATTTTGGTGAACAATGCCGGAATTATAAAAAGAGAATTAGCCATCACAATGCCTGTTGCCGATTTCAGAAAAGTGATTGATGTCGATTTGGTCGGACCGTTTATCATGTCACAATTGGTTGCCAAGCAAATGATTGAACGCAAAGAAGGAAAGATTATAAACATCTGTTCCATGATGAGTGAACTGGGTAGAAATAGTGTTTCGGCGTATGCGGCAGCGAAAGGCGGATTGAAAATGTTGACCAAAAATTTAGCTACCGAATGGGCAAAACACAACATTCAGGTAAACGGAATTGGTCCAGGATATTTTGCAACTAGCCAAACCGAACCGATTCGTGTAGACGGACATCCGTTCAACGATTTTATTATCAACAGAACGCCAGCAGCACGTTGGGGAAATCCAGAAGATTTAGCTGGAGCAGCAATTTTCTTAGCTTCAAGTGCTAGTGATTTTGTAAACGGACAAATTATTTATGTTGATGGAGGTATTTTGGCCACCATCGGAAAACCTTATAACGAAGAATAAAAAGAATAAAACGAGTAAAGAAATGAGCACAAAATTCATACACGATAATTTTTTATTAGAAAATAAATTTGCTGAAGAATTGTATCACAACTATTCTAAAAATCAGCCTATTATCGATTATCACAACCATTTATCGCCACAACATATAGCTGAAAATACCATTTTTGAAAACATTACAAAAGTGTGGATTAATGGTGATCATTACAAGTGGCGTGCAATGCGAACTTTAGGAGTAAATGAACAATTTATTACAGGTAACGCATCGGATAAAGACAAGTTTATGAATTGGGCAAAAACGGTTCCTTATACGATGCGTAACCCTTTGTATCATTGGACGCATTTAGAATTGGCGCGTTATTTTGACATCTACGATTTATTAAATGAAAAATCGGCAGAATCAATTTACGAACAAGCTTCGGCAAAAATAAATTCACAAGCCTTTAGCACACAAAATTTACTTACTAAAGTTAATGCTCAAGTGGTGTGTACTACCGAAGATCCAATTGATACTTTAGAATTTCACCAACAATTAGCCAAAAGCGATTATAGTGTAAAAATGAGTACGGCTTTCAGACCCGATAAAGCGATTCTAATTTCAAATGATGGCTACAATGCTTACATCGATAATTTGGGTGAAGCTGCAGGAATATCTATTAATTCGTATTCCGATTTATGTTCGGCATTAAAAAACAGAATTGACTATTTTGATAAAAATGGCTGTAAACTTTGCGATCACGGACTCGATCAAATTTATTTTGAAAATTTTACCGAAAGCGAAATCAATTCAATTTTCAAAAAGAAAAGAGAACAAGCCAGAGTAACAGCTGAAGAAGTTTTAAAATTTCAAAGTGCCATTTTGTTATTCTTATCCGAAACGTATCATGAATACGGTTGGGTGCAACAATTTCACTTAGGTGCTTTGCGTAACAATAATGCTCGAATGCATCGTGTTTTAGGGCCAGATACAGGTTGGGATTCGATAGGTGATTATCCGCAAGCGCAAAAATTATCTGCCTTTTTAAACGCTTTAGACAGTAAAGATAAATTGACAAAAACAATCATCTATAATCTAAATCCAGCCGACAATGAAGTGATGGCAACCATGATTGGAAATTTCAATGATGGAAGTGTAAAAGGGAAAGTACAATTCGGTTCTGGATGGTGGTTTTTAGACCAAAAAGACGGAATGACAAAACAATTAAATGCACTTTCCAACATGGGATTGATCAGTTGTTTTATAGGAATGTTAACCGATTCGAGAAGCTTTTTATCCTTCCCAAGGCATGAATATTTCAGACGTATTTTATGTAATCTTTTAGGAGACGAAATCAAAAGAGGCGAGTTGCCAAATGATATGGAATGGATTGGTAAAATGGTAGCTGATATTAGCTACAATAACGCTAAAGAATATTTTAAATTCTAGATATGATGAATAGTGCTGTGTTTTTTGAGAACGAAAAAAACCATTGGAAGGTTGTTGACGATAAAATTCAAAGACAAATTGTTGGCTTTGATGATTCGATTATGATGATAAATGTTCGTTTTGAAAAAGGCGGAATTGGTTCTTTGCACCATCATTATCATGCTCAAGTAACGCACATTTCAGAGGGTAAATTTGAAGTTACCATCGGAAAAGAAACTAAAATATTGAAAAAAGGAGATTCTTTTTATATTCCGTCTCATGTAGAACACGGAGTTGTTTGTTTGGAAGAAGGCATGTTGATTGACGTTTTCAGTCCAATGCGAGAAGATATTTTAAAAAAATAGAATAGAAAAATGAATAAAGTAGTCACTTTTGGCGAAATCATGCTGCGTCTTTCAACTGAAAGGCATTTGCGATTCGGACAATCACAAGCGTTCAATGCTACGTATGGTGGTGGCGAATTTAATGTTGCTGTATCACTAGCAAATTATGGTGTAGCAGCCGAATTTGTTACCCGTTTGCCTGAGAATGAAATCGGACAATGTGCCTTAAAGGAAATCCGAAAAATGAACGTCAATTCACAAAACGTCATTTTTGGAGGCGATCGTTTAGGGATTTATTTTCTCGAAACTGGTGCAGGAAACAGAGGAAGCAATGTAGTGTACGACCGAGCCAATAGTGCAATCGCCACTATTGAAAAAGGTACTTTCAATTGGGAAAAAATATTCGAAGGTAAAACGTGGTTTCATTGGAGTGGTATTACAGCTGCTATTTCTGAAAACGCTGCAGCCGAATGTTTACTTGCTATTCAAACTGCACATCGTTTGGGATTGACCATTTCGTGCGATTTGAATTACCGTTCCAAATTATGGAAATACGGCAAGCAACCTAGCGAAGTTATGCCCGAAATGTTGAAGTATTGTAATGTAATTTTAGGCGACATCGATACAGCTTATTTTATGTTAGGTCTAGAAAAAGTCGATCCCGATTATACCAACGAAACGCAATTACACGAGTATTATTCGAAGTTGTTTCAACAATGTCCCAATTTAAAAATTGCAGCAACCACTTTACGGTATTCAGTTAGTGCATCGCATCAGCGAATAGGTGGGATTTTATATGACGGAAATACTATCTACAAAGCAGTCGTTAAAGAAGTAACTCCAGTGGTTGACAGAGTAGGAACGGGAGATGCTTTTATGGGCGGTTTAGTATACAGTTTGATTGTTACACCAAACGATTTGCAACGAACAGTCGATTTTGCTGTTGCTGCTTGTTGTTTAAAACATACCATTGTGGGCGATTATAATTTGGCCACATTAGAAGAAATTTCAACCATTGTAAATGGCGATGCTTCTGGAAAAGTGTCCAGATAAAAAAGAATATTAATTTTTTAAAGATAGAAAGGTAGTTATTACTATGATGACATTAAAAAAAATATCGCATGTTACCGGTTATTCGGTTTCTACTGTGTCAAAGGCATTGAATGACAAAAATGATATCAATGTAAAGACAAAAAATATCATTAAAGAGTTTGCACTCAAAAGCAATTACGTGCCGAACAAAAATGCTATAGCCTTACGAAGCAGCAAGTCAAACATTGTTGCCGTTATTCTACCACATGTAAACGATACCTTTTACAGTGACGCACTTTGCAATATGCAAAAAATGGCATCCAAATCAGGATATAGAGTGATGTTGTTTCAGTCGTTTGAAAATACAGTAAAAGAAATCGAATATTTAGATGAAGTGAATGACGGAAGTATCGATGGTGCCATGGTACTATCTATAAACAAAAATGAAATTGCGTCGAGTTATAATAAAACAAATACAATTCCGATTGAATACATGCAAATTATGAAAAATCAATCGTATGATGATTTAAAAGCCAATTGCATTTCAAATTTCGGAAATCTATTAAGACAAATCAAATAAGCATGGCAAAGTATACAAGAATAGAAGTAGCAAGCGTAATGGCAGCAAACGGCATGGTTCCGTTGTTTTTTCATTCGGATATCCAAGTAGCAAAAAAAGTTTTGAAAGCTTGTTACGACGGTGGTTCACGATTAATGGAGTTTACCAGTCGTGGCGATTTTGCTTTTGAAGTTTTCGGTCAACTTAATAAATATGCGTTGGCAGAATTACCCGGAATGATACTCGGAGTTGGTTCGGTAACCGATGCTGCGGCGGCTTCGCTGTACATGCAATTGGGTGCTAATTTTATTGTGACTCCAGTGTTGAGAGAAGACATTGCTATTGTTTGTAATAGAAGAAAAGTGCTTTGGTCACCAGGTTGTGCATCACTAACCGAAATTGCGCGAGCAGAGGAATTGGGTTGCGAAATAGTGAAATTGTTCCCCGGAGATGTATACGGACCGCAATTCGTAAAAGGAATAAAAGGACCTTGTCCGTGGACGAGCATCATGCCAACAGGAGGCGTTTCAACAGAAGAAGCCAATTTGAAAGGATGGTTTGATGCTGGAGTAACCTGTGTCGGAATTGGTTCGCAATTGATTTCTGATGCAATACTAAAATCAAACGATTTTACTGGATTACAAGCCAAAGTAAAACAAACGTTGGATACTATTCAAAAAATCCGTTCCAACAAATAATAACACCCCTTATCTCATACCAAAATGGAAAAATTAAACAGAAAAAGTCAAGGATTAGAAAGTAAGCTTCCAATTAAAGTAGTGCAATTTGGAGAAGGTAATTTTTTGAGAGCTTTCGTGGACTATGCTTTTCAAAAATTAAATAAAGAAGTAAATTTCAATGCAGGTGTTGCCATGGTGCAACCACTTGAAAACGGTATGATTAACATGATCAATGATCAAGATGGTCTGTATACTTTATTTTTGAATGGGATAAAAAAGAACGAAAAAATTCAAGATATCGAGCTCATTACCAACGTAGTGAAAGGAATAAATCCGTATAAAAATTTCGATGATTTTCTGGCTTTAGCTCATGAAGAAGAGCTGCAATTTATCATTTCAAATACCACCGAAGCGGGCATCGAATATATCGATACGGATACACCACAAATGCAACCTCCAATTGCTTTTCCAGCGCGATTAACCGTTTTGTTGTATGAACGATTTAAGCATTTTAACGGAGCTAAAGACAAAGGAGTAACGATTATTCCGTGTGAGTTAATCAATCACAATGCCGATACATTAAAAGAAATTATTTTAAAATATTGCGATTTATGGCATTTGGAATTGCCTTTCAAAATTTGGTTGTTAGAAGCTTGTACTTTTCACAATACTTTGGTAGATAGAATCGTTCCGGGTTATCCTAAAAACGAAATTGAAGACTACAATAGCAAGTTGAATTATCAAGATAATTTAATTGTTACTGCTGAGCCTTTTTTCCTATGGGTAATTGAAGGTGGAGAAGCGTTAAAAGCCAAATTGCCTTTCCATAAAACCAATTTGAACGTAAAAATTGTCGATGATATGCAACCGTTTCGTACGTTAAAAGTCCGTATTTTAAACGGTGCGCATACCGCTATGGTTCCGTTTTCATTGTTATACGGAAATGAAACCGTGAAACAAACCGTCGATGGCGATTTTACAGGTAAGTTTGTAAACAGTATCATCAATGAAATTAATGGGACACTACAAATGGATAAAAGCGAAATCGATGCCTATGCTGAAGAAGTAATGGACCGATTTAGAAATCCATATATCAAACATTTATTATCAGACATTGCGTTAAATTCAATTTCAAAATTCAAAGTCCGCGTATTACCAAGTTTGCTTCAGTATTATAATGATCATAAGCAATTGCCAACGAATTTGACTTTTTCTTTTGCCTGTTTGATTCAATTTTACAAAGGTGTTTGGAACGGAAAAGCGTTACCAATAAAAGACACCACAGAAATAGTAGAAGAGTTCAAATCAGCTTGGGAAGTAGAAGATATAGAAACGGTTGTTAAAACGGTTTTATCTAATGAAGAATTTTGGGGAGAAGATTTAACAAAAATAAATGGCTTAAGCGAAGACATCGTTTTTGCCTTATCAGAAATTGAAACCAATGGCTTGGAAAAAGGCTATTTGAATTTCAATAAGCAATACCAATCTTAAAGCTGTAAATCATGCA
>JAZKGN010000117.1:0-6523 GCA_040385945.1 Bacteroidota bacterium | reverse complement strand
ACAAATAAGGCAGTGCTTTAGGATGACTTTTCCACATAATTTTTAGATTTAAAAAGTAAACCTACAATCCGCTTGACAGATTGTAGGTTTGAAAGATATAAAAATATTTTGAATTGTGATTATCTCACACCATGCATCATTTTCTTGATTGCAGGCGTTAGTAAAAATAAAATTACGGATGCGATTCCACACAATATTGCAAATACCATAAAGAATTCATAGAGGTTGGTGATTTCAAAACCCGCAAATGAGTGGTAATGGTCGGTAATCTGGTTGTCTGCCAATAATTTAGTCTGTTCTGGCGTAGGCGTAACGGATTTGTCCAACACTCCTTGTAAATCGATTCCCAGTTCTGAAGCTTTCTTAAACTTGTCTCCTGTTGCAGGAAGGATTGAGCCTAATGTTCCTGATAAGGCATATCCAGCTGCACTCGAAATAAAGAAAACACCATAAGCCAGAGAAGCGAAACGTTTTGGAGCCAATTTACCTACTAAAGACAAACCTATTGGAGACAAACACAACTCGGCAAAAGTTTGGATTAAATACAATAAAATCAACCATTTAATGGCCAACAAACCTGAGTTACCTAAATCCTTCACATTATTGGCGATAAGGAAATAACTCAGAGCAATCAGAAGCAATCCAATAGATTGTTTTACTGTAGAAAGTGGCTCTCTATTATTGGCTCTTAATTTGTCCCAAAGCACACTGAATGGGAAGGCAAAAATAACCACAAACAATCCGTTAAAGATTTGTACCATTGAAGGTGGCATATTCCAACCAAACATGTTTCTGTCTGTTTGATTATCGGCAATAAAAGTTAATGAAGAACCCGCTTGTTCAAAAGCCGCCCAAAAGAAAATTATAAAGAAAGACATGATATAAATAACCCAGATTCTTTGTGTTTCTACTTTGGTTAGCGTACTATCCAACAATATCAAGGTTGCAAGCGACACTCCACTAGCATAAATGAATGGGTAAATGTATATTTTAACCACATTTTCACCTTCGGTAAAATAATTAAAAGCAAAGAATACAACAGCAAAAACGGCCAATGCAGTAATGATCGACTTCATAGAAAATTCTGCTTTTTGCGATTCACCTTCTTCGTAATCTCCAGCATCATGTCCAGACGGCATACCTCCAATTGGTCTACCTTCTGGTGTAACTACATATTTATTTTTCAAGAAAAAGAAAATTGCTGTTCCAATAATCATCGCCATAGAGGCTGCTAAAAATCCCCATTTAAATGCGTGAATATCTCTAATTCCACCTGGGTCTTTCACGTCTCCGATAAGCGGACAAATGAACTGACCTAAAAATGCACCAATGTTGATTCCCATATAGAAAATAGTAAAAGCGGTATCCAATTTTGATTTTTCTTGTTTTGGATACAAACTTCCCACCATTGAGGAAATATTCGGTTTAAAAAATCCATTACCAAAAACGATTATTCCTAAGGCTGTCCACATTAATGTATTGGCTAACCCAAGGTTCGTGCTAAAAACACTAGCACTAAAAAACAGCATCAATTGTCCGATTGCCATCATGATACCGCCAAGCATAATACAATTTCTATTTCCGAAAAAACGATCAGAGATGAATCCGCCAAGCATAGGTGTTAAATAACAAAGTCCGAGAAATCCTCCATAAATGATAGAAGCTTCTTCTTCTTTCATCATTAATGAATTTACCATGAACAAGGTTAAGATAGCTCGCATTCCGTAGAAATTGAACCTTTCCCACATCTCAGTCCCAAATAATACCCAAAGTCCCTTTGGATGTCCTGTTTTTACTGCTGTTTCACTCATAATCGTTGTTTTAGTTTTGTTTTGGTTAATTATAGTTTTTCTTTTATAAAATTGGTCATTTTATTGAACAATTGTACTCTGGTTTTTCCTCCAAAAATACCGTGATTTTTATCTGGATACATTGCCCAATCAAACTGTTTGTTAGCTTGTACCAAGGCTTCAATCATTTGCATCGAATTTTGAACATGCACATTATCGTCGGCAGTTCCGTGGATTAAAAGAAAATTTCCTTTCAGTTTACTCACGTGATTGATGGGCGAATTTTCGTCATAACCACTTGCATTTTCTTGTGGCGTTTGCATGTAACGCTCGGTATAAATAGTATCATAAAAACGCCAGTTGGTCACCGGAGCCACCGCAATTGCCATTTTGAAAACATCGCCACCTTTGAACAAGCAATTGCTCGACATGAATCCACCATACGACCAGCCAAATATACCAATTCTAGTCTTATCAACGTAAGAATAATTTCCGATGACTTTGGCGGCGTCGATTTGATCTTCTACTTCGTATTTTCCTAATTCTTTTTGTGTGCATTTTTTGAAAGCAGCACCTTTAAAACCAGTACCTCTTCCGTCAACACAAGCAATAATATACCCTTGCTGCGACAACATCATAAACCACATATCGTTGGTATTCAACCACTGATTGGCTACTTGTTGCGAACCTGGACCAGAATATTGAAACATAAAAACAGGATATTTTTTTGTTGCATCAAAATCCTTTGGTTTGATGATCCAAGCGTTGAGTTTGTGCCCTTTTTCGGTAGTAAGTTCGAAAAATTCTTTGTTGGGCAAAGTGTATTTTTTTAGTTTGTCAGCCAAATCGGTGTTACTAACAATTGATTGTACTTCTTTACCATCCTTTGCATTGTTTAAAGTATAGGATGTTGGATTAGTAGCACTTGAATAGGTATTGATAAAAAACGTAAAATCGGGACTAAATGTCGCTGCATTAGTTCCGATTTGTTGTGATAATTTTATTTTATTTTTTCCATCAAGCGAGATTTTATATACATCTCTGATAGTCGAACCATTTTCCACCGATTGATAAAAAACCGTTTTTGTTTTTTCATCAAAACCATAATAAGAAGTTACTTCCCAGTTTCCTTTAGTGACTTGGTTTTTCAACTTTCCAGTTTTATCATATAAATAAATGTGGTTAAAACCATCTTTTTCGGAAGTCCAAATAAAACTGTTGTCTTTCAAAAAAGTCAAATTATCAGTAACGTCTACATACGCTTTGTCTTTTTCATTCAAAACCACTTTGGCTGTAGCAGAATTCCCATCGATAAACAACAAGTCTAAATTATCTTGATGACGGTTCAGCACTTGTGCAGACAAAACATTCGCATCATTCGTCCATTTCATTCTGGCGATATAGAAATCATTGTAATTGGAAAGGCTAACCTCTTTTGCAGTTCGTGCGTTAAAGTCGAAAATATGCAACGACACCAAAGCATTCTTCTCACCAGCTTTTGGATATTTGAACGTTTCAACTGTTGGATACAAGTCTTTTTTATAAATGTCCATGGTAAATTCGGGCACTTGACTTTCATCAAATCGAATGTACGCTAACTTATCGCTGGTAGCATTCCAATCGAAAGCACGAACAAATGCAAATTCCTCTTCATACACCCAATCAGTTATTCCATTGATGATGCTATTTTTCTTTCCGTCAACAGTAATCTGATAATTTTTTTTATCCGCTAAAGAATATACGAACAAATTGTTTTCTTCAGCGTAAGCAATTTTTAAACCATCAGGAGAAAAAGTTGCTTCTTGCACTTGTTCAAACAATTTGCTCAATTTTTTAGTAACCGTGTTGTACACATAATAATCGGCGGTAAACGAATGGCGAAAAATTGGGTTGGAATTGTTGGCGATGAGGATTTGTTTTTCATCTGCGCTGAAGGTATAACTGTCAATTCCGTCTTTTAACTCTGGGAAGTCCTTCGTGTCGATAAGAGTTGACACTTTTTTTAGGGTTGCATAATCATACAAATCGATTTGCATGGTTCTTGAAGTTCGGTCAGCATTTAAAACAGTGTATTGATTGGTGTTTTTCATGGCTTGCAATTCGTCCATTCCTTTGGCGCGAAAAGCTCCCGAATAAATCTCTTCTACTGTTAATTTTTGTTGCCCTAGAGCTGAAAAACAAACGAAAAGAAAGAGCGTCAGTAATTTTTTTGATTGCATTTTTTGATTGATTTTAAAACGACTTCAATTTTAGTGAAAAATTTGCATATAATGGCATGTTTTTGTGTTAAAAGCTATTTCCTTCAGATGAAACCAATAGAAATCAATAACAACTAGACCTGAATTGAGGCACAATTTTCTTTATCTTTGCCATAAATAAGTCACTAATTATTTGAAAATGAATAACGCAGTTGCCGGGTTTTCTAAATTGTCGAAAGAAGAAAAAATCAATTGGATTACCAATGAATATTTTTCAAATCCAAACGAAGCCAACGCCATCATCAAGCAATATTGGAACAGCGACGAAAAACTCCAACAACTTCACGATGAATTTATAGAAAATACTATTTCCAATTTCTATTTACCAATGGGAATTGCGCCTAACTTTTTAATCAACGGAACGTATTATTCGGTTCCGATGGTGATCGAAGAAAGTTCGGTTGTGGCAGCGGCGGCAAAAGCAGCAAAATATTGGAGTTCGCGTGGCGGATTTAAAGCAACCGTTTTGAGTTCTGAAAAAATTGGACAAGTACATTTTATGTACAATGGTGATGCTGAAAAATTGCGACAATTCTTTACTGAAAATAAACCCAAATTCTTCCTATCTACCGAAAGCATAACTAAAAACATGCAACAACGTGGCGGCGGAATTCTCGATATTGAACTTCGAGACAAAAGCAACGAACTGGCCAATTACTTCCAACTTCATGCTACATTTGAAACCAAAGACAGCATGGGTGCGAATTTTATTAATTCGTGTTTGGAACAATTTGCTCGTACATTAAAAGAAGAAGCAGAACAATATACCGATTTTACGTCAGCAGAAAAAGACATCCAAATTGTGATGAGCATTTTGTCCAATTACATTCCCAATTGCATTGTGCATGCCGAAGTTTCTTGTAAAGTGACTGAGTTAGCTGATAAAAATATCACCAATCCAAGCGCTTTTGCTGAAAAATTTATACAAGCCATTCAGATTGCCGAAATCGAACCTTATCGTGCCGTAACGCACAACAAAGGAATCATGAACGGTGTTGATGCTGTGGTTTTAGCAACTGGAAATGATTTCCGCGCTGTAGAAGCGGGCGTTCATGCGTATGCTTCCCGAAACGGTTCATATTCAAGTTTGTCTCATGCAACTATTGAAAACGGTATTTTTAGATTTTGGATTGAAATTCCGTTGGCATTGGGAACAGTGGGCGGACTCACATCATTGCATCCTTTGGTGAAAATTGCACTTCAGATTCTTAAAAATCCGACAGCTCAAGAATTGATGCAAATTGTTGCTACTGTAGGATTGGCTCAAAACTTTGCCGCTTTGCGTTCGCTAACGACAACCGGAATTCAGGAAGGTCATATGAAAATGCACATCAATAATATATTGAATCAATATCAAGCGACTGATTCGGAACGAAAAGCCATTGCAAAACATTTTGAAAACAATCCTATTTCGCATTCGGCAGTTGTAGCATTTATTACCGATTTAAGAAAGTAATATTAAATCGCTTTGTGCTTCGCGATGACACTATGAAGAAAACATTTTACAGTAACGGAAAACTTCTAATTACAGGAGAATATGTGGTTCTTGACGGAGCTATTGCTTTAGCATTGCCTACCAAATTTGGTCAGAATTTAAGTATTGAAGAAGGCAAAAACGACATCATCCAATGGAAAAGTGTTGATGCCGATGGGAGCATCTGGTTTCAAGATAACATTCCGTTTTCGTCAGTTATCAGAAAAGATCGCTACGATGACGTGCACAACATTAAAAATACGTTAATCGAAATATTGCACGAAGCATATCTAATGAACGCCGATTTCATAAACCTTTCAAAAGGTTATCACATTACCACCGAATTGACTTTCCCGAAATTTTGGGGTTTGGGCACTTCGTCTACTTTACTCAATAATATTGCACAATGGTTGCAAATTGACGCTTACGAATTATTGAAACGCAGTTTTGGAGGTAGTGGTTACGATGTGGCGTGTGCGCAAAATGATTCGGCGATAAAATACCAATTGATTAACGAAAAACCCGTTGTAGAAAATATTCTTTTTAATCCGTCGTACAGCAACAAAATTTATTTTGTTTACCTCAACCGAAAGCAAAGCAGTAAAGCGGCTATAACTTCTTATATGGCGAAACAAGGCGACCTTAAAAAAACAATTGAAAAGATAAATGCACTCACACAAACTGTAATTGCTGCCAAAGAACCAAAAGAGTTTGCCATTGCTTTACAGCAACACGAAATAGAAATGAGTACTGTGTTAGAAATTCAAACTGTTCAAGAAGCCTTGTTTGAAGATTTCAGTGGCGTTATTAAAAGCCTTGGTGCTTGGGGAGGCGATTTTGTTTTGGCGATTTCGAAAGAAAATCCGACTTCGTATTTTAAAGAAAGAGGTTATGAGGTTGTTATTCCGTATGGTGAGATGATACTGTAAATCTTAATTTTCATTATAAAAAAAATTAATACTGCGTCTTTCCCGCGCAGGCGGGAATCCATTTTAAGCTTT
>JAZKGN010000116.1:0-10283 GCA_040385945.1 Bacteroidota bacterium | reverse complement strand
TCATCGATTCTCTCGTAACCTCGGTCAATTTGCTCAATGTTTTGGATAGTAGAAGTTCCTTTAGCAGAAAGTGCAGCAATTAATAAAGAAATTCCAGCACGAATGTCTGGCGAACTCATTATCGTTGCTTTCAATTGTGATTTGAAATTATGTCCCATAACCACCGCTCTGTGCGGATCGCAAAGCATGATTTTGGCTCCCATGTCAATCAGTTTGTCTACGAAAAACAAACGGCTTTCGAACATTTTTTGGTGAATCAACACATCGCCATTGGCTTGTGTGGCAACAACCAAAATAATACTCAATAAATCGGGTGTAAATCCGGGCCACGGAGCATCGGCAATGGTTAGAATCGAACCGTCAATATCGGTTTTTACTTCATAGCCTTTGGTATGCGAGGGAATGTAAATATCATCACCTCTTTTTTCAAGAGTAATTCCTAATTTTCGAAACACACTCGGAATCACTCCTAGATTGTCCCAACTCACATTTTTAATGGTAATTTCACTTTTAGTCATAGCAGCAAGGCCAATCCACGAACCAATTTCAATCATATCGGGAAGGATTCGGTGTTCGCAGCCGCCTAAACTTTCAACACCCTCAATTGCCAATAAATTAGACCCAACTCCAGTGATTTTAGCACCCATTGAGTTCAACATTTTACACAATTGTTGCAAATAGGGTTCGCAAGCGGCGTTGTAAACGGTGGTTGTTCCTTCTGCTAAAACCGCTGCCATTACAATATTTGCGGTTCCGGTTACAGAAGCTTCATCCAATAACATGTGAGCTCCTTTTAATCGTCCTTTGGTTTCTACGCCATAAAAATGATCTTCTCTTTCGTAACGAAATTTTGCTCCCAAATTGATGAATCCTTCAAAATGGGTATCCAAACGACGTCTTCCAATTTTATCGCCACCTGGTTTCGGAATGTATCCTTTTCCGTAGCGCGCTAAAAGTGGACCCACAATCATAATAGATCCTCGAAGTGATCCACCTTCTTTTTTGAAAGCTTCGGTTTCTAGATAACCCACATTTACTTCATCGGCTTGAAAAGTTATCGAACCCGGTCCGTTTTTTTGAATTTTTACACCCAAATTTCCAAGTAACGTAATCAATTTATTCACGTCGATAATATCTGGAATATTGTTGATTGTTACTTTATCTGGAGTTAAAAGTACCGCACATAATATTTGTAATGCTTCGTTTTTTGCGCCTTGCGGAGTAACATCTCCTTTAAGTTGGATACCTCCTTCTATTTTAAACGTTCCCATGTTTTTTTGAATTGCTGAGATTATGAGCGACTTAGTTTCTGAGTTTTACGAGTTTTAACCTCAGTTACTCAGCAACTCAGTCACTTTATTTTTGGTTATTATTGTTGTTTTTCACAAAAGGCTTCTTCCCGCCTTTACCAGTTATTTTTGGTTTCATGCCTTGAGGCAGGTTTTTATTGGACACTTTTTTATTGGTTCGCATCAAATCGTTGGTATTCAACAATTCTTCTGTGCTTTGTAATAAATTCAGTTTACCATCTGATAATTCGTATAAATGCTCGAAAATAACTACATCGGTAACAGTGTCTTTGTTCCAACTCAAATACGATTTTTTCATGTGATTGGCTATTACTTTCACCAATGCACTTTTCATTTCTCCTTCTTCCCAACTGTTGGCTACATCAATCATGTATTTGATGTTGTTGCCATAAAAACGGTATTTTGGATTCTTTTGAGGATACTCTAACGTATCCGGTTTCAGATTAATCACTTCACGAGTCGGAATCGGATAAGGCGAATCGACATCCAATTTAAAATCGGACATGATAAAAATTTGATCCCACAATTTGTGTTGAAAATCGGGCACATCACGCAAATGCGGATTCAAACTTCCCATCACCTGAATGATGTATTTGGCAGCTTTGTTGCGCTCTTCTCGGCTTTCAATTTCAGTAGCCTGATTGATTAGTTTTTGCAAATGACGACCGTATTCTGGAATAATCAAATGCGGACGCTCGGCATTGTATTCAATATACTGCACCGTGTCGTTGGCATTTTCCTTGATGTATTTTGGTACCATTATAATGAGATTATGCCTTCAATAGTAGAAAGTTCAATGTATTTTTCGATCACAGCTTCTGGGCTTTCCATCAATACATTAACAGAAATACTCGTGTATTTTCCGGCTTTAGATTTGTGGGTTTTGATTACAGCACCCATATTGTCAAAGGTATTCTCCACTTCTTCCACTTTTTTAGCATCAGTGGGAACAATAAATTTGTATAAATATTCACTCGGCCATTCAGAAGTAGTTGCTAATTCTTCTTTCAACCTAATGTAAAATTCTTCGGTCTTCTTATCCATTCGTAATTTAAAATAAAAGCAAATATACGGTATTGATTTTAGATTTTGGATTTTAGAATTTAGATTTTTTTTGCTTGATAAATTTCTGAATCCGACTAGGTATAAAAATTTAGCAAACACCTTCCATTATCAAATTACTTTCGATAAATTTGCGCCTTATTTTGCAACTCTTGAAAAAAGAACTCGTCGTTATTATTGGTGGTCCAGGTACAGGAAAAACAACTATTATTGATGGTTTAGTAACCAAAGGTTTTTGTTGCTATCCCGAAATTTCACGCGAAGTAACTTTAGAAGCTAAAAAACAAGGCATTGAACAATTGTTTCTTGAAAACCCATTGTTATTTAGCGAACTTTTACTTGAAGGCAGAAAAAAACAATTTCACAGTGCCACTGCTGAACCTCACAACATTGTATTTTTAGATCGCGGAATTCCAGATGTTTTAGCCTACATGCATTATATTGGCGACAGTTATCCCGCGTTTTTTGATCAAGCGTGTCGCGACCATTTGTATACCAAAATCTTTATACTTCCGCCTTGGGAAGAAATCTACGAAAGCGACGAAGCGCGTTACGAAAACTTCGAACAAGCCAAACTCATCTACAGCCATCTCACCGAAACCTATCAAAAATACGGCTACCATTTGATTGAAGTCCCAACCGGAACTATCGAAGAGCGTATCCAATTCATTCTAAATCAACTTTCACACTAAAATAATTTACGTAAATTTGTTTTAATTGTGTGGGATGTAATTATCCTACACCATCATTATCTATCATGTCGAAGCCATTAGAAATATTACAAAAATACTGGAAACACGAGGCTTTTAGAACACCTCAAGAAGCCATAATCGAATCTGTATTAGCAGGCAAAGACACCTTTGGTTTGATGCCAACAGGCGGCGGAAAATCGATTTGTTTTCAGGTTCCAGCTTTAATGATGGATGGCATTTGTTTGGTAGTTTCGCCTTTGGTTGCCTTAATGAAAGATCAAGTTCAGAATTTACAAAGCAAAAGCATCAAAGCAATTGCCTTAACTGGAGGTATTCATCAAGAAGAAATTATCGATTTATTGGATAATTGTCAGTATGGCAATTACAAATTTTTATACTTATCACCAGAACGATTACAAAACGACTGGATTTTAGACAGAATTAAAAGTCTTCCCATCAATTTAATTGCTATCGATGAAGCACATTGTGTTTCGCAATGGGGACATGATTTTCGTCCTTCTTATTTAAAGATTGTAAAGTTAAAAGAGCATTTTCCTAAAGTTCCGTTTTTGGCTTTGACAGCTTCGGCTACCAAAAGAGTTCAAGACGATATTTTTGTCCAATTGCAATTGGAAAATCCGGCTGTTTTTACCAAATCGTTTGCACGAGATAATTTGGCATATATGGTTTTTGAAGCCGAAGATAAAATGTTCATGGCAGAACAAATTTTGAGAAAAAATCCACAGCCTTCAATTATTTATGTTTCCAACAGAAAATCATGTAGTCTTACTGTATCGCAATTGGAGTCTTTAGGATTCACAGCCACATATTATCATGGCGGTTTATCATCCAAAGAAAAAACAAAAAACATGCAACTTTGGATGGAGGAAAAAGTGCAGGTGATGGTCGCCACCAATGCCTTCGGAATGGGCATTGACAAAGCCAATGTAAAAACGGTAATGCATTTGCAAATTCCACAAAATTTAGAGAACTATTACCAAGAAGCTGGTCGTGCCGGACGAAATGGCGAAAAAGCATTTGCGGTTTTAATTACCAACTCGTCGGACGTTCTTCATGCTGAAGGTCAGTATTTGAGTGTTTTACCCGATAAAGCGTTTTTAAATTTAGTTTTTCTAAAACTGTGCAGCTTTTTTCAAATTGCTTATGGAGAAGGAATTGACGAGCAGTTTAGTTTTAATCTGAATCAGTTTTGTTTGAAGTATTCGTTGTCGACATTGAAAGTCTACAATGCGATGCAGTTTCTTGATAGACAAGGTATCATTTCGTTGTCACAAGAATTTTCAGAAAAAATCACCATTCAATTTATCATTCCGTCCAAAGAAGTGATTCGGTACATGAGTTTGAATTCGGCTGATGAAGAAATTATTTTAGCCATATTGCGAACCTATCCCGGAATTTATGATATGCCCACCGCTTTCAATCTGCCATTAATTGCAAAAAAATCGGGAGAAGATGAAAACAAAATACTGTCCGTTTTACAGAAATTAAAAGAAAAAGAAGTTATTGATTACGTTGCAAAAAACAACGACGCGACCATTACGTTTAACGAAATCCGCGAAGACGAGCGAACCATCAATAGGGTTTCTAAATATTTAGAAGCGCAAAATGCACTAAAGACGAAACAATTACAGGCTGTTTTATACTATATTAAAGAAGCAAACACGTGTAAAAACAGATTGCTCTTGCGCTATTTTGGTGAGATTACCGAAGACGATTGTGGTATTTGTTCGTATTGTATTTCCAAAACCACAATAAAGAAAGAAACGCAATCGGTTGCTGACAAAATTATGGCTTTGCTAACGACACAAGAATTAAATTCGAGAGATATTCAAATGTTAATCAAATTTCCGAAAGACGATGTTATCTTTGCATTGCAACAATTATTAGAAAACGACATCATAATTGTAAAGCCAAACAATTTGTATTCGTTAAAAAAATAACACCTTTTAAATGGAAAAATTACGCATCGTTTTTATGGGCACACCCGAATTTGCTGTTGGCATTTTGGATACTATTCTTAAAAACAATTATGAAGTGGTTGGCGTTATCACGGCTGCCGACAAACCCGCTGGAAGAGGTCAGAAACTAAAATATTCTGCTGTAAAAGAATATGCTTTAGAACACAATCTGAAACTTTTACAACCTACTAATTTAAAGGACGAATCTTTTTTATCGGAATTGCAAAGTTTAAATGTCAATTTACAAGTGGTTGTTGCATTTCGAATGTTGCCCGAAGTAGTTTGGAAAATGCCACAATTGGGAACGTTCAACCTTCATGCTTCTTTATTACCAAATTACCGTGGCGCAGCTCCTATTAATTGGGCTATTATTAATGGTGAAGCAAAAACCGGAGTTACCACCTTTTTTATTGATGACAAGATCGACACGGGTGCGATGATTTTAAGCAAAGAAACTCCGATTACAACTAATGAAAATGCTGGCGAATTGCACGACCAATTAATGATTATAGGAAGTGAAGCTGTAGTGGAAACGTTAGCACTGATAGAAAAAGGAAATGTGGTTACTACAATTCAAAAAGACACTACTGATATAAAGACAGCCTACAAACTCAATAGAGAGAACTGCAAAATTGATTGGACAAAGTCTTGCGATGAAATCCACAACATAATACGAGGATTGTCTCCGTATCCTGCTGCTTGGTGTTTTTTTAAAGACGGAAATGAAGAGTGGAATGTCAAAATTTACGAAGCGAGTGTACTATTAGAAACCCATAATTATACTGTTGGAACCCTCATTTCAACTAAAAAAGAGATTAAAATTGCAGTGAAAGATGGATTTGTTTCTATTTTGAATTTACAATTTCCAGGCAAAAAGCGATTAAATACTAATGAATTTTTAAACGGAATGTCATTTTCAGAACAAGCAATAGTACTGTAAACCCATACAAACAGTGGTATAAAAGCACAAATGCAAGTCAAAAACACCTTCTTTATCAACAAATAATATGAGTTATCAACAAAAAAGCTAAAAATATCGGCAATCGCTTGTGTAGTGGCGATTTTCTATTAAATTTGTTTTGATTAACAAAAACATGTTTAACCAACAATTAATAAACTATTATTATGAACAAATCAGAATTAATCGATGCTATTGCTGCTGATGCAGGAATCACAAAAGCTGCTGCTAAATTGGCTTTAGAATCATTTTTAGGTAACGTAGGAAAAACTTTGAAAAAAGGTGGTAGAGTTTCTTTAGTAGGTTTTGGATCTTGGTCAGTTTCTAAAAGAGCTGCAAGAGATGGAAGAAATCCTCAAACTGGAAAAACAATTAAAATTGCTGCTAAAAATGTAGTGAAATTTAAAGCTGGTGCAGACTTAGATAGCTCTGTAAACTAATCCAATTTTATTTTGATATACTAAATCATCCTGTTCATTCAGGATGATTTTTTTTTTGAAACTGTTTTTTTTCTATTTTTTTTCATACTTTTATTAAAAAATGCAATAATATGACTTCTGAAAAAATAGAAAAAGGTATATTATTAATTGCTGAACCAACTATAATTGGAGATTTATCTTTCAATCGATCGGTGATTTTATTAGCCGATCACAACCACGAAGGTTCAGTGGGTTTTATTCTTAATAAGCCATTAGATTATACCATCAACGACTTAATTCCGGAAATTACTGCATTATTCAAAGTCTACAATGGCGGTCCGGTAGAACAAGACAATTTGTATTTCTTACACAACATTCCCGAATTGATTACCGATAGTATTGAGATTTCCAACGGTATTTTTTGGGGTGGCGATTTTGAGTTGACGAAAGACTTGATCAACGCAGGAAAAATCCACAAAGAAAACATTCGATTTTTCTTAGGCTATTCAGGTTGGGATGCCAATCAACTCGAAAATGAGTTGCAATCTAATTCGTGGATACTTTCGAAAAATACCAGTGAAAATGACATTTTAGGAAAATCTTCCACGCATTTTTGGAAAGAAAAAATAATGGAATTAGGAGGCGAATATATTATTTGGTCTAATGCTCCTGAAAATCCGACTTTAAATTAAAAGACTACTTCATTTAATTTAGCGAGTAATTGACTAGCAAAATCGGTCGCATATTCTTTTTTGCGGTATTTTGTTATCGGTTGAATTCCGGTTATCACATTGGTAATAAACAACTCATCTGCTTTTTGTAAATCGAAAGGCGAAATCGATTCTTCTACCACTTCTATCATTTCCGATTTTTTAACAATTTCTATAAGATGTTTTCGCATAATTCCGTTAAGGCAACCATCAGAAATTGGAGGTGTAATCAATTTACCATTCCACACCATAAAAAGGTTTCCGTTTAAAGCTTCCACCACATTTTTATCGTTGTTTATCAGTAAGCAATTTTGCAAATCGTTCTCTTTTGCATACACGCTTCCTATAATATTGATCATTTTATTGGTCGTTTTTATAGTCGACAACAATTGTTTGGTCACAACAAAATCTTTATACAAATCAACTTCATAAGGAACCGAATTGACTACATATAAAGTGTTTTCTAGAGGAAAAGCTTGCATTATAAAACGAACCGAATTGTCTTCGGGAGCGTAAAATCCGCCTTCGTTTCGATAGACTGTCATTCGCACTCTGGCAGATGTTGAGTAATTTTCTGATTCGATTAATTTCAAGATTTGTTCTTCGAGATATTCCATTGTAAAAGTCATCGGAATTTGCATACGAACAATACGCATCGAAGCCATTAAGCGAAAATAATGGTCTTCAAAAAATAAAATTTTATGGTTTACAATTTTGAAGGTTTCAAAAAGAGCATCGCCGTATAAAAAACCTCTGTTGTTAGCTGTAATTTGAGTATTTGATGGCAGCAGTTCGCCGTTACTATTTATCATAAAAAAAGTCCCATTATTAGTGGGACAAATATAACTTTTAAAAATAGATTTTAAATAGAACCTATGACATGTTTTAAATCGGAAACTTGATTTTCCCACAACAACTTCGATTCTTCTACTTCGTCATTATGTGCAAAATCGACCACCATCAAAGAGACATCTTTTGTTATTTCGTCTTCTAAGATCCGCAATTCAAAGTAATATTCGGTATCGTTTTTATTTTCGTCAATCCATTTAAATTTGACTTTTTCTCCTGATTTTTTAGATGCTAAACGAGCATTTTCTTCGGTATCGTCCCATTCAAATGTGAAAAATTCACCGCGCGAATTCACCGTCTTAGCAAACCATTCTTGTAATCCTGATGGCGTTGAAATGTATTGATATAATAGCTGTGGAGAAGAATTTATTGGGAATTCTATTTCGTAGCGAACTTTTTCTGACATACAAATATTTTTTTTCGAAATATATAATATTTATTTAAAACAAAGCGATTATAAAAAAAATATTTTTTTCAAAATACTATTTGCTTCCTGTAATAATAGTTTTATATTTGCACCCGCAATTAAGCCGTAAGGCGAATCACTGAACTCCGCTTAAAATATAAGCCTGTGAAGTATTCAAGAATGCCTAAACCGAAATATGGCGAGGTAGCTCAGTCGGTTAGAGCGCAGGATTCATAACCCTGAGGTCGGGAGTTCAAATCTCCCTCTCGCTACAAAATCCCAATCTGTTTTATTCAGATTGGGATTTTTATTTTTGACGACTTTTTTTACTCACAATTGTGTTAAAAATTCATCTCAATTCCTACTTATCGATTAAAGTCAAAAACATGATGTATTTGTAAGAATAAGTTTAATATTTAATTCTAATTATGCATTTAATCGATTTTATGCGCATTTAATCGATAATAAATTTTGTAAAATAATAAGTAATATTTAGGTTTGCCTTACAAAACCCTAAACATTATGAAAAAATTTACTTACCTATTTTTATTTACTGTTCTCCTTTCGGGCCATCTATTTGCCCAAAGAAACAGTGATTTAGAAAGAGCTAACCATTACCTTAAAGAAAAAGGAGAAGTTATTTTGACTTTTAAAGCCAATAATAAAAAGCAATTTCACGAATTAAATGAGCTACTATCTGTTAGTCATAAACATGTTGAACAAGAAAGTTTAGAAGTTGAGGCGTATGCCAATCAAGAACAATTTCAAAAATTTTTAACGTACGGATTGGCTTTTAAAGTAACTAAAGAAGACAATGAACTTCCAGCCGATTTTTTAGCTAATTCAAATAGAGCTGTAAATGCTTGGGACACCACTTGGGATGCCTATCCAAACTATTCGGAGTATGTTGCGAAAATGCAATATTGGGCAGCTACGTATCCAACTATTTGTTCGTTACAAAGTATTGGGGCAACACCTCTTGGAAGAAATCTGTATGTATTAAAAATTTCAGATAATATTAGTGTTGATGAAACGGAGCCTGAATTTTTTTATACGTCGTCTATGCATGGAGATGAAATTACAGGTTATCCAACCATGTTACATTTAATTGATGATTTGTTAACTAATTATGGTTCAAATTCAGAAATAACCGATCTTATCAACGGAACCGAATTGTATATTTGCCCTTTAGCCAATCCAGATGGTTCATATAAAGCGGCAGGAAATGATGTTTTTGCTTCGGCTGGAAATACGCCTACAAGAGGAAATTCAAACAACACCGATTTAAATAGAAATTACCCAGATCCAATTGGTGGATTACATCCTGATGGATTAGTCTACAGATCGGAAACACTCTCTTTTTTAAATTTTGAAGCGACCAGACATTTTGTATTAGCGGCCAATTATCATGGTGGTGCTGAAGTGGTGAATTACCCTTGGGATACTTCGAATTCTGCTACAGGAGCATCCGCTGTAAGTGTGCATCCACATGATGCTTATTTTAAACATGTTTCTGAGGAGTATGCACAATTGTGTCAAACAGCTGATGGAAATTTGAATTATATGGACGATGTTTATGGAACAGGTCAATTCGCTGGAACAACAAATGGCGCTATATGGTATACTGTTAAAGGTGGAAGACAAGATTGCAACAATTTTTTCAATCATAATAAAGAAGTTACTGTTGAAATTTCTGCTCTTAAAACACCATTAGCATCCGATTTAGCTTCATTTTGGACAAGAAACAGACAAGCACTTTTAAACTTCATTAAACAAGCGAGTTATGGTTTACATGGTGTTGTAACCGATGGTAATGGAAAACCTGTTCACACTAAAGTATACATAGCAGGAACAGTGGATAATTCAGGTTCTTGGGTTGAAACATCAGATAAAGGTGA
>JAZKGN010000115.1:0-6394 GCA_040385945.1 Bacteroidota bacterium | reverse complement strand
AGAGCTCCAGCCTTCCAAGCTGGTTGTCGCGAGTTCGAGCCTCGTCTTCCGCTCTGCAAAACCCGAATCAAACGATTCGGGTTTTTTGTTTTTAATTGGTTCCCAAAAAGGCTACATCTGTTTCAGGAGCCAATTCTTCAGCTTCTTTTCCTTGACGAAACAAACGTGCTGTCAAATTGCCTTTTAGTATGATGGCATCACCATTCACTTCCAACCAACTTCCTTCACGTAAACCTAAAACGGGAATAGTATTAAAAGCATGAAATTCTTTTATTCGGGTTTCACGGGTTTCACCCATGTGTTTTGATTGCAAATCGGCGTCTAAGTAATGCGGATTCAAATTAAACGGAATTAATCCTAATGTTTTAAAACTTGGCGGATAAACAATTGGCATATCGTTGGTAGTTTGCATTGAAATTCCTGTAATGTTACTGCCAGCGCTTGAGCCTAAGTAGGGCGTTCCGTTTTTAACTACTTCGCTCAATAATTCCATGATTTTATTTTCGTAGAGTTGGCTCACTAATAAAAAGGTATTTCCGCCACCTGTAAAAATAGCCTCTGCATTTTTGATGGCAGTTGTTGCATCATCAAATTCATGAAGTCCGGTAACTTCAATGTTTATTTTTGAAAAAGTACTTTTCACTTTCGAAGTATACTCGTCGTGACTCATCCCGCCAGGTCGTGCATACGGAATAAAAAGCAGTGTTTTGCACGATTCAAAATGGCTTTTTAAAGTCGGCAGCAAATACTCCAAATAATCACCACCGTGAAGTGTCGAAGTGCTTGCAATGATTAATTTTTTACTCATTTTTAGTTATATTTACTTTACAAAGCTACAAAGTAATCGTTTGAATATTAACATAAATTTACAATTGCTTTGGCTTATTTTTTGGACAATAATAAAATACTTTTACCACTATTAATTTCAACAAACAGAATGACGCATTTTTACAAAACTCTTTTTATCATATTTTTTGCTGCGTGTAGTCTACACGCTCAAGATGCTAGTAGGAAAGTTTTGAAAGGGAAAGTTGTTGCTAATTCGGCTGATTTAGAAGGGATTTACATTGTTAATTTAAAATCAGATTTATCAACACTTACCGAAAGTGGAGGTTATTTTTCTATTCCCGCCAAGGAAGGAGATACTTTAATGTTTTCGGCCGTTCAGTTTAAAGCGTTAAAGGTAGTGGTGAGAAAAGACGATGTCGAGAGTTCGGTTTTTTTTGTAAAAATGGAAGTTTTATTACGACAATTGGATGAAGTAACTATTAATGAATACAAAAACATCAATGCTGTTTCGTTGCGTATTCTTTCGAAACCAGCAAAAAAATACACACCAGCCGAACGAAAATTAAGAACGGCAGAAGAACTTCACTGGTACAGTCCGTTGTTGATTCCAGTGGGAGGAATGAGCGTTGACGGATTAATAAATTCGATAAGTGGTAGAACGGCGATGCTCAAAAAAGAGTTGGCGATAGAGCGAAAAGAATTCCTATTCAAAAAAATCACCGATCAATTTAAAGAGGAATATTTTACAGAAACTTTAAAGATTCCAGCAGAATATGTAAAAGGATTTCAGTATTATTTGATTGAAAATAAGGAATTTGAAACGGCTTTAAACGATAAAAACATAACGATGGCTACTTTTATTATGAATCGGTTAGCTACAGAATATTTACAATTATTAAAGGAGAAATAAGTATTTCTAGTTACTTTTGAAAGATGAAAAAAGCATTGTATTATTTTCTTTTTATAGCTGTTCTGAGTTGTTTTGCTTTTACAACACACAAGTTTTACACGGCGATTTATCAAATCAATTTTGTTCCCAAAAAGAAAATGGTTCAAATTACTACACGGATTTTTGCCGATGATTTGAATGAAGCTTTAGAAAATAAATTCAACAAAAAAATCTTTTTAGGTACCGATAAAGAGACACCAGAAGACCTTGTTTTCTTAAAAAAATACTTGGCCGAAAAATTCACCATAAAAATAAACGGACAACCAAAAACCATGACTTTCTTGAGTAAAGAAGTAGAAGATAACATTCTTATTTGCTATTTGAGTTGTAAAGAGATTCCGAAAATCACTTCGCTGGAAGTCCAAAATACCATCATCACCGAAGTGCATAGCGAACAACAGAACATTATTCAAGCCAATTTTAACGATAAAAAAAGCAGTTTGCTTTTGAATTCTGAAACCTATAAAGGAATGTTAAAATAGCGCAAAAAGCACAGCACTCTTATAAAAATAATTACTTTTATCGTTTAAATTTAAGAAGTTATGAATAAAGTAATTACCCTATTATTCCTTATACCTGGTTTTCTTTTTTCTCAAGAAACGCCAGTACAAAAAATTCAAAGCGAAAAAAATTCAGACAAATTCAAACAGATGTACGATTTATTGGCAACGCCAAACATGTATCGCACGGCGTCTGGAGCTCCTGGTCCCGAATATTATCAGCAACAAGCTGATTATAAAATGGACATCGAATTGGATGATAAAAACACCAAATTATACGGTAACGAAACCATAACCTATACCAACAATGCCAAAGAATCACTCGATTATCTTTGGGTGCAATTGGACCAAAATCAGAATTCTAGAAATTCACTTTCACCTTTAATCGAAAATAAAAAAACCGATCCAGCCATTGGTGTTCAAGGTTTTTCTCGTAAATATTTAGAAGCCGATTTTGATGGCGGTTTCAACATCGAATATGTAAAAGATGCACAAGGTAAACCGATGAATTACACCATCAATCAAACGATGATGCGTATCGAATTGCCTAAATTTTTAAAGCACGGCGAAAAGATTTCGTTCTCTATAAAATGGTGGTACAACATCAATAATTATATAGTGGATGGTGGTCGTTCGGGTTACGAGCATTTCGAAAAAGACGGAAACAATTTGTATATTTTAGCACAGTTTTTCCCTAGAATGGCGGTTTACAATGATGTAGAAGGTTGGCAGAATATGCAGTTTTGGGGTTCGGGTGAGTTTGCTCTTCCTTTCGGAAACTACGAAGTAAACATAACTGTTCCAGCCGATCACATTATGGAAGCTACTGGAAGTTTGTTAAATAGAAGCGAAGTGTTTACTCCAGCGCAATTAGCTCGCTATGCTCAAGCAGAAAAATCATTTGACAAACCAGTAATTATAGTTACTCAGGCTGAAGCCGAAGCTGCAGAAAAAGGCTTTTCTGGTAAAAAGAAAACATGGAAATTTAAAGCAGAAAACGTACGTGATTTTGGAATCTCAACTTCAAGAAAATTCATTTATGATGCAATGGCGGTGAAGTTGGACACTCGAACTACGATGGCGATTTCGTTGTATCCAAAAGAAGGAAATCCACTTTGGGAAGAGTATTCTACTCGAATGGTAGCACACACATTAAAAAGTTATTCGCATTATACATTTGATTATCCGTATCCGAAAGCAATATCTATAAATGCTAGAGATCAAGGAATGGAATACCCAATGATTTGTTGGAATTTTGGTCGTCCAGACGAGCAAGGAAAATACAGCGATCAAACCAAATACGGAATGTTAGGTGTGATTTGTCATGAAGTGGGACACAATTTCTTTCCGATGATTGTCAATTCCGATGAACGCCAATGGACTTGGATGGATGAAGGTTTGAATTCGTTTATGGAGTATTTAGCCGAATCGACATTTGACCCAAACTTTCCTTCTCGTCGTGGACCAGCAAAGAATATCGTTCCGTACATGAGTGGTGACCAAAAAGGACTTGAGCCTATCATGACCAATTCAGAAAGTATTCGCCAATTTGGAAACAATGCTTACGGAAAACCAGCAACCGCATTAAACATTCTTCGTGAAACCATTATGGGGCACGAATTGTTTGATTATGCTTTTAAAACGTACGCTAATCGTTGGAAATTTAAACATCCAACTCCAGAAGATTTTTTCAGAACGATGGAAGATGCCTCTGCAGTTGATTTGGATTGGTTTTGGAGAGGATGGTTTTATACTACAGATGCCAACGATATCGGAATAAAAGAAGTGAAAAAGTATTTTGTAAGCAACTCACCTTCCAAAGAAGTATCTGATTTTATGAAAACAAGACGTCGTCGTGATAGCAATCAAGGTGCAATGGTGTATATGATTGCTGATGGAAGTGAAGATTATAAACCAGAAATGAACAAACCGTTTAAAATAGTTGATTACAAAGACTTGGAAGAATATGTAAATAAGAATTTCACTCCAGAAGAGCGAGAAAAATTAAACGCTCCAAAGTATTTTTATCAAGTAACTTTTGACAAGCCAGGTGCTTTGGTAATGCCAATTATTGTCGAATTAACATACGAAGACGGCACAACAGAAACACAAAAGTTTCCAGCGCAAATTTGGAGAATGAACGATAAAGAAGTAAGCCGCACTTTTGCCACGCAAAAAGCGATTACTAAAATCCAGATTGATCCAAAATTAGAAACCGCCGACATTGATACCACCAACAATACTTGGCCAAAAGAAGAAGTAAAATCAAAATTCGATTAAATTGAATTTTTAATGGTTTTTCCCTTTGCGACTTTGTAACTTTGCAATTCAATAAATAAAAAAATTATGTTTGGAATAGGAGGAGGCGAAATGATTTTTATCATTTTTATAGCCTTAATGCTTTTTGGTTCTGATAAGATTCCGGTCATTGCTCGTGCCATGGGAAAAGGAATGGCACAATTAAAAAATGCTACCAACGAAATTAAAAGTGAAATTACTAAAAGTGCTGAAGCCAATGGACTTGATACTTCAATGAAAGATTTAACGAGTTCTTTTACTTCCGAAGTTGAAAGCATAAAAGGAAGTCTAGAAGGCAATTTGTCAAATCCAATCGACAAAATGAAAGAAGATATTGAAGAAGCTACAGGTCCAATTAAACGTCAAATGTAATGCTCGAAAAAATCATTACACTTGATAAAGACCTTTTAATTTTCCTTAACGGATTAGGTTCTCCTACCTATGATGGGTTGTGGTTGTTTATAACCAAACAAGCGTATTGGACACCATTTTTTTTGTTTTTAGCGTATTTGCTCTACAAAAAAATCGGACTGAAAAATCTCGGAATTGTAATGGTTTTTATCGCATTAATTCTGTTGTGTTGCAACGAAGCTGTCGAACTTTGTAAAGTTACTTTTGAACGATTACGTCCTTGTAACGAACCCGAGTTAAAAGAAATCATCCGAATTGTACACCAATCCGATTCGTATAGCTTTTTTTCAGGTCATGCTGCCAACTCTATGGCTACGATGACTTTCCTCTTTTTGATTTTAAGGAAACACTATAAATACGCTTTTTTGCTGTTTTTGTATCCGTTGATTTTTGCCTATAGCCGTATCTATTTGGGCGTTCATTATCCAACAGATATTTTAACAGGTTATGCTTTCGGAGCTACTTTCGGATTCCTTTTCAATAAAGGATATGAGTATTTTCAAAAAAGAAAATCCAATTAAATTACCCTACTCAAAGTCAATCCGTCTCGAATTGGCAATAAAACCGTTTCTACTCTCGGGTCATTTTTAAGTAGTAAATTGTATTCTAACAATACTTTGGTAGAAATGTCATTTGGGTCGAGTTGTTCGACTACTTTTCCGCTCCACAACACATTGTCAGAAAAGATGACGCCACCTTTATTCATTTTAGGAATAATAGCATTAAAGTAGTTGATGTAGTTTTCTTTGTCGGCATCGATAAAAACCAAATCAAATTTTACATCAAGACTCGGAATGATATCCAAAGCTTCACCCAAGTGTTGTACCATTTGATTTCCCCATGGCGATTGGTCGAAATACTTTCGTTGAAAATCGACCAACTCTTCTTTAATATCAATCGTATGTAAAACACCATTTTCTTGCATGCCTTCGCACAAACACAAAGCCGAATAACCAGTATAAGTTCCGATTTCAAGAATGTTTGTTGGACGGATTAATTTGGATAACATACTCAAAACCCTGCCCTGAAAATGACCGCTCAACATGCGTGGCAAGAGTACTTTTTGATAAGTTTCTTTATTTAATTTCGCCAATAATTCGGGTTCGTTTTGCGAATGTTGTTCGATATAATTTTCTAGATCGTCAGATAGGAAATGCATAATGCTGTTTTTTTTGACAAAAATACAAAGAACTAAAACACCAAAATTCTATATCCACAAATTGTTTTACCTTTGCGCCATGCAAATTGAGAAAAAAGATATTCGAGCCTTTTCTAAAGACCAACTTCGTGAGTTTTTTGTTGCCAATGGTGATAAAGCGTTTCGTGGAAACCAAGTCTATGAATGGTTGTGGAGTAAAGGAGCACACACTTTTGAAGATATGACCAACTTGTCTAAAGAAACCAGAACGATGCTCGAAAATCATTTTGTCATCAATCATATCAAGGT
>JAZKGN010000114.1:0-4101 GCA_040385945.1 Bacteroidota bacterium | reverse complement strand
GTTTTTGTTCAAAATTGGAAGTTAGTTGTTCGTTGTTCAGCCTTTTAATTTTGAACAACGAACAAGGAATGTTGAATGGTGAAGTGGGTTGCGTGAGGGATAGAAGTGAAAATCCTTTTATGAAGAATGAATAAAAGATTGCAACGGATAGCCCGACGGCGTGGTAATTATCCAATTATCGCAAAATGTCCTAACGCCGGCACGCCATAAAACTACGTATTGGTTTCTAAATCGTTGATGTAGTCTTGGTATTCGTAAAAGAAGCGCTCAAATTGCTCCATAGTCGTAGCAAAGAAATCGAATATTTCGTTCCAATTGGCTTTGTTATTTAGACTGACGTTGCCTTTTTCAACCCAAATACGGCTGATGACTTTTCCGGTATCGAGATAACAATTCCGTTCTAAAATGGCTTCTGGTAAATATTCTTCTATCAAAATTGTTTTTAGAGATTCGATTTTTTCAAAATAAATCATCCTTTTTTCAGTTTCATTAGGTTCAATATCCAGTAGTACTTGCGCTTTTTTATTGTCGATATAAAATTTAAAAGTGACGTCTTTAATTTTGGTATTGTACAACAACCATTTTCGTGGATACGCTTCGGCAAATTGAATCCAAAACTCCTTTTTTATTTTTAAACTTTCTTCTTTACTGTACATCGAAATATTCTTTTTTAGGATAGTTGTCGAATTTTTGGTAAATTTATGATTATTTAAAATCATTCCCCATGAATTTTGATGTCTTTTTTAAAGCCATACCTACTATTGTCGATTTGGATTTACCTTCCACAGCTGCACATATAAAAATGGCTCCTTTGGAAAGAATTAAAATTCTAGAAGTTGGTTTTTCAACTGTAACCAATCCCAAAAAAGCTGCCGTAATGATGTTGTTTTATCCAAAGAATGACATAACGCATTTGGTATTAATACTACGAAACACCTATCCAGGAGTACATTCTTCTCAAATCGCTTTTCCAGGAGGAAAGGTCGAAAAAACGGATTTCGATTTAAAAGAAACTGCGTTGCGCGAAACCTATGAAGAAATTGGTGTGCATGCCGATAAAATTGAAGTGATAAAAGAATTTACGTCGGTTTATATTCCGCCTAGCAATTTTATGGTGTCTCCGTTTCTTGGCATTACCACTTCCGAATTGGAATTTACCTTGCAAGAAGACGAAGTAGCCGGAATAATCGAAGTACCATTGTCGTTACTATTAGATGATGCCATCGTGCTTACAAAAGAAATTACCACTTCGTATGCCAATTTAATTGATGTTCCTGTTTTTCAATTTGGTGATCACGCCGTTTGGGGAGCCACTGCCATGATGCTAAGTGAATTAAAAGAAGCGTTAAAAATGGTTCTATAATCGGTCAACTTTTTGTATTTTTGTCATTCATTTTCTACAGTAAATTATGGGATTATTTAAACGAAATCCTTTTGGACATATACTTTTTATCAAGAAATGGTTGATCCGAATTTTTGGAGGTATTACCCACAGACGTTATCGTGGTTTTAATGATTTGTATATTGATGGTTCTGAGATAATTAGAGCTTTGCCCGATAAAAACGTACTATTTATATCCAATCACCAAACGTATTTTGCCGATGTGGTGGCCATGTTTCATGTTTTCAATGCCAGTCTTTCGGGAAGAGTTGATAACATTAAAAATGTAGGTTATTTGTGGCAGCCTAAAATGAATATTTATTATGTGGCAGCAAGTGAAACGATGAAATCGGGATTGCTTCCGCGAATTTTAGCGTATGTTGGCGCCATATCTGTCGAAAGAACCTGGCGCGCTGGAGGAAAAGACGTAACCGAAAAACGGGAAGTGAATCCGAATGACACCGAAAACATCCGAATTGCTTTAGACGATGGTTGGGTGATTACCTTTCCGCAAGGCACAACTAAATCGTTTAAACCCGTTCGAAAAGGAACAGCACATATTATAAAGCAATACAAGCCAGTTGTGGTTCCGATTGTGATTGATGGTTTTAGACGCTCTTTTGATAAGAAAGGATTGCGAATGAAAAAGAAAGGCATCTTACAATCGTTTATCATCAAAGAACCTCTTGAAATTGATTATGAAAACGATACGATTGAAGAAATTGTAGAAAAAGTAGAATATGCTATCGAACAACATGCTTCGTTTTTAAAAGTAATTCCAGCCGAAGAAATCGAAGAACAAGAAAAATTGAATAAACTGCGTCAGTGGGACTATTAAACAAAAAGCTCCGAAACAATCGGAGCTTTTTTTATACTGTTTAAGGTTAGAATTACAAATCTATTTTCTTTAATTCGTTGTAATTTCTGTGTAATCGTCTTAGTAATATTCCGTATAAAAGTCGATAAAAAAGCCAAAACACAAACGTCAAAATTACTGTAACTACTAGTAGCACTAATATCCCGATTACTGCCATTTTTAAAGGTATGACAGGGTTTTCAATTCCTTTTTTAATCATGGCATCGATATAACCGTGATACAATCCAAAACTCATAATCGTCACAAAAATAAAGGCGAAGCAACTCAAATTAAAAATCACATAATACTTTACTACTTTACGAGTGTTGATAATGGTCGTTAGCAATTGCTTGGTATTGTCTACCACCGATATCTTTCGATACATCAAATAAAACTTATAAATAAAGTAAAAAACCACAAGATATATAAATATCGAGAAGGCAATATAACCTTCATAAATTCCCCATTTTTTGAAAAATTCAATGTTTTGGGTATCGTATTTTGTATACGACAAACAAATGCTGACAATAAATCCCAAACTAAGTTCCAACAAACTGATATAAAAAATCCACTTCACAATCGAAGACGATTTTTTATGCAACATCTTATAAATGTCGACTTCCGATATTTGTTGGTACGAATTTTCGTTTTTCTTCCAATCTTTTTTCAATAAATCCAACTCTTCCATCATAATCTTAGGGATTTAATATTTTTTTTAATTTACCTTTAATTCTGTTCATTTTTACTCTCGCATTCACTTCACTAATACCTAGCGTTTCGGCAATTTCGGTATAATCTTTATCTTCCAAATACATAAAAACCAACGCCTTTTCAATATCATTCAACTGTTGTACAGCCTGATACATCAACTTAATTTGCTCTTCTTCTTCGGTGTTGTAATCTTCCTGACTTATAAAATAGCTGTTGCTTTCATAGTCGACTGTCGAAATGCTTCTCGTGCTTTTTCGATACAAAGTAATCGCAGTATTCAAGGCCACGCGATACGCCCAAGTAGAAAATTTCGATTCGCCTCTAAATTTCGGAAACGCCTTCCAAAGCTGAATCGTAATCTCCTGAAACAAATCCTTATGAGCATCTTCACCCGATGTATACAAACGGCAAATCTTATGAATAATGTTCTGATTATCCTTAAGTTGCTTTACAAACGATTGCTCTAAAGTTTCACTCATACCTACGTTAGTAATCCAATGCTGGATTTTGTTACAAGATAAGTAATTTTTTATTGAAGCGATAAGCTTGGGCATTTTTTGGTTTCCATTTTCCCGCTTTTCGTCACACGCGGTGTTTCCTTCAATCGGGGCTAGAAGTGAACTTTTGGTGCAAAATAAGTGTCCAAATAACATAAATTATGTAACAAACTTTCTAAATTTTAAACGCTACAACTTCCAAACTCTTCGTAACTTTGTATAAACACGGACGTAGTAGCTAAGAAACGTACAACTCAGTCACTCAGCTTCTCAGTCACTCAGCTTCTCAAAAAAATGAACATCCCACAATCACCCAATCCAAGAGTAGTCATCATCGGTGGCGGTTTTGGAGGTATCGCATTAGCTAAAAAACTCCGAAATAAAAACGTACAAGTTGTATTGCTTGACAAACACAATTACCACAATTTTCAACCGCTCATGTACCAAGTTGCTACTGGTGGTTTAGAAGCAGGTTCTATTGCTTATCCCATTCGAAAGGTCATTCAAGAATACAACGATTTTTATTTCCGACTCACCTCTGTCAAAGAAATTGATACTAAAAATCAAAAAGTAGTAGCTGAAATTGGCGATTTACATTACGATTATTTGGTCATTGCCACAGGTTCAAAAACCAATTATTTTGGCAATAAAGAAAT
>JAZKGN010000113.1:0-6458 GCA_040385945.1 Bacteroidota bacterium | reverse complement strand
AATTTCACAACACCGTCAACGCGTGCATGTAAAGTATGATCTTTACTGATGTAAACGTTTTCACCTGGGTTGTGTTTTGAACCTCTTTGTCTTACGATAATGTTACCGGCAATAGCAGCTTGTCCACCATAAATCTTAACGCCTAAACGTTTTGATTCTGATTCTCTACCATTCTTCGAACTACCGACACCTTTCTTGTGAGCCATGATGTTTTGGTTTTATAAGTTATTACTCTTTAGTATCTTCTGTTTTTGGTTTCTTAGGAGCTGCTTTTTTAGGAGCTGCTTCTTCTGTTACCTCTGCTTTAGGAGCTTTAGCTTTCTTAGGAGCTTCTACTTCTTCAGTAGCTGCAACCGTAGCTTTTTCGGCTTTCGGAGCTGCTTTTTTTCCACCTGTCGCTGAAATTCCTTCAATAAGAATTTGAGTTAAGTATTGACGGTGTCCATTTCTTTTTTTGTAACCTTTTCTTCTTTTCTTTTTGAAAACGATTACTTTATCACCTTTTAAGTGTTGTAACACTTTGGCTTCTACTGAAGCACCTTCTATAGCTGGGGCGCCTAAAGTTACATTTCCACTATCATCTAATAAAAGAACTTTGTCAAAAGAAACTTTTGAACCTTCTTCATTAGTCAAACGGTGAACATAAACCTTTAAGTCTTTGCTTACTTTGAATTGTTGCCCTGCTATCTCTACGATTGCGTACATAACAAATTGTTTAATTAAATTTTGAGTGTGCAAATATATAACTTTTTATCGTTCACACAACTCAAATACAAAAAAGTTTCATATTAAAAATCAAATAGTTGTATTGGAAGACGGGGTTTTCGGCCATAGAATCTGGCAGGCGAGTGTCAATCAATTGAAAAATCCGTAAAATCAAAAGCTGTTTGAGCAGGGCCAAGCGTAAAGAAAATGTTCAGCGAACATTTTTAGCGAAGGAGCCAGGTGGTGCGTGGGCAGTTCTTTTCATTTCGGATTTAAGAATTAATTTGACCGCTGAAGATTCGGAGCCTTGATTTTTTGTTTCTTTTGTATCAAGACAAAAGAAAATAATTTACTTTTGTGTAACAAAATAAACTATTACTTCACTAATAGTAATCTAACACAAAAAAATAGTTATTTTTTTATGAAAAAATCATTAATCGCTTTAAGTTCAATACTTATGCTAGGAGGAACAGCTGTTGCTCAAAAGGTCGCTTTTGAGGAATACAATTTAGACAATGGAATGCATGTTATTCTTCATAACGATGCTTCAGCACCAGTTGTCATTACTTCGGTAATGTACCATGTAGGTGCCAAAGATGAAAATCCAGAAAGAACCGGTTTTGCTCACTTTTTTGAGCATTTGCTTTTTGAAGGAACAGCCAATATCAAAAGAGGAGAATGGTTTAAAATTGTAACTTCTAACGGTGGAACCAACAACGCCAACACTTCGGATGACCGAACGTATTACTTCGAAGTTTTTCCATCAAACAATTTAGAATTAGGATTGTGGATGGAATCAGAGCGATTGATGCATCCTGTAATCAATCAGATTGGTGTTGATACACAAAACGAAGTAGTTAAAGAAGAAAAACGATTACGTGTAGACAACCAACCGTACGGAAACTTATTCGCTGAAGTAAAGAAAAACTTGTTTACCAATCACCCATACCGTTGGGCAACTATCGGTTCGATGGCACATTTAGATGCTGCTACTTTGCAAGAATTTCAAGACTTTAATAAAAAGTTTTATACGCCAAACAACGCGGTTTTAGTTGTTGCAGGTGATTTAAGAGATATCGCTAAAACAAAAGAATGGATTCAAAAATATTTCGGACCAATTCCGAGAGGTGTTGAAATTAAAAAGCAAACGTTTACTGAAGCTCCGATTACACAAACCATCAAAGCGCGATACGAAGATGCCAACATTCAAAAACCAATGATGATTGCAGCATACAGAACTCCATCAATGAAAACACGTGATGCTAGAGTTTTGGATATGATTTCAAGCATTTTAAGTGACGGAAAAAGTTCTCGTTTGTACAAAAAAATCGTTGACGATAAAAAAATGGCACTTGAAGTTGGTGCTTTCAGCAACAGCCAAGAAGATTATGGAACCTATATTATCTATGGTTTGCCTCAAGGTGATAACACGGCAACCGATTTGCTAAGAGAAATTGACGAAGAAATTGTAAAAATGCAAACCGAGTTGATTTCTGAAAAAGATCTTGAAAAATTGAAGAACATATTCGATAATAATTACGTAAACAGTAACGCAAGTGTTGAAGGAGTTGCTGAAAACTTAGCGTCTTTTTATTTATTATATGGCGATGTGAATTTAGTGAACACCGAAATAGAAATCTACCGTTCTATTACTCGTGAAGAGATTAGAGACGTGGCTAAGAAATACTTAAATCCAAACCAACGTTTGCTTTTGGATTACGTTCCTGCAAAAGACAAAGCTGAAGCAAAATAATTAAACCTAAAAAGAAAAATGAGAAATTCAATAATTATACTTTCAAGCTTGTTTTTAACTATGACTATGCAAGCACAAGACAGACCACAACCAAAACCGGGACCAGCTCCAACAATAAATATTAAGAAACCAGTTTCTTTTGTATTGCCAAACGGATTAAAGGTATTAGTAGTAGAAAACCATAAATTGCCAAGAGTATCTTTCAATTTATCAATTGATAACTCGCCATACGCACAAGGCAATAAAAAAGGGGTTTCCAATTTAACGAGTAGTTTAATTGGTAACGGATCGAAAACAATTTCCAAAGATGCTTTCAACGAAGAAGTTGATTTTCTGGGTGCCGATATTAATTTTTTCTCTTCAGGTGCAGCGGCAAGCGGATTGTCGAAATACTCGAAAAGAATTTTAGAATTAATGGCAGATGGCGCTTTGAATCCAAATTTCACGCAAGCCGAATTTGATAAAGAAAAAGACAAATTAATCGAAGGTTTAAAAACCCAAGAGAAAAGCGTTCCAGCAGTAGCAGGTCGTGTAGAAAACGTTTTGGTGTATGGTAAAAATCATCCGAATGGCGAATATTTATCAGAAGAAACTATCAAAAATGTAACGTTGGCGGATGTTCAAGCCAATTATGCTTCTAATTTCGTTCCAGAAAAAGCCTACTTGGTGATTATCGGTGACGTGAATTATAAGGATACCAAAAAAATGGTAGAGAAATTATTTGGTTCGTGGTTGAAAGCAAAAGCGCCACAGTTGACGTATTCTGCGCCAAGTAATGTACAATACACACAAATCAATTTTGTGGACATGCCAAATGCGGTACAATCGGAAATTTCATTGGTAAATACGATCAATTTAAAAATGTCAGATCCTGATTTCTTCCCAGTAATTGTAGCCAATCAAGTAGTGGGTGGTGATTTCAATAGTTACATCAACATGAACTTGAGAGAAGCACACGGTTGGACATATGGTGCTCGTTCTAGCGCTGGAATTGATAAATACACAGTGAGTAAATTCAAAGCCAATTCGCAAGTACGTAATTCAGTTACGGATAGTGCTGTTGTCGAATTCCTTAAAGAAATCAACCGAATCAGAACAGAAGTAGTAAGTGCTGAAACGCTTAGTAATGTAAAAGCAGGTTATGTAGGTAAATTTGTTATGGGTGTTGAAAAACCTCAAACAGTAGCTCGTTATGCTTTGAATATTGAAACAGAAAGTTTACCAGCAGATTTTTATGAAAATTACATCAAAAACATTCAAGCGGTAACTGCTGAAGATGTGATGAGAGTGGCCAACAAGTATTTCTTGACAGACAATATGAGAATTATTGTAACCGGAAAAGGTTCGGAAGTGATTCCAGGTTTAGAGCGTTTGAAAATCCCAATGTTTTACTTTGATAAATTCGGAAATGCTACTGAAAAACCAGCGATGAAAAAACCAGTTCCAGCAGGTGTTACGGTAAAAACAGTAATGGACAATTACATCAAAGCAATTGGTGGAGAAAAAGCAGTAACAGCTGTAAAAACACTATCAGTAACAGGTGCAGCAACTGTTGAAGGCGCTCCAGGTCCTATTATGTATACGTCTAAAAAAGATGCAAAAGGAAGAACGTTCTTTAAAATGGAAATGGAAGGAATGGGCGAATTATCACGTCAAGTAATTGGAGATAAAGCCGGATATACTCAAGCACAAGGGCAAAAAAAGGACTTAACTCCGGAGGAATTTGCTGAGAAAAAAGCAACAGCGACTACGTTTGAAGAATTGGTTTTAGCTAAAAAAGCAGATGTAACTCTTGACGGAATTGAAACCATCAATGGCAACGATATGTATGTAGTTAAAAACGGAAAATCGATGTTGTATTACGAAGTAAAAACAGGACTTAAAACATTGTCATCAACCACTTCAGAAAGAAATGGTCAAAAGATGACATCAACTGTTACCTATGGTGATTACAAAGAAGTGAAAGGAATAAAAGTTCCTTATAATGTAATCATGTCACAAGGTAGAGATATCGATTTCAAAATGACTGATGTAAAAATCAACGAAGGTGTTTCGGATGCTGATTTTCAATAAGCAATAAATAAATCAATAAAAAAGACCGTTAGCAATAACGGTCTTTTTTTATGTACTATTTTAAACTCAGCCACTCAGCCACTCAGCTATTTCTTACTCGACAAATACACACCAATCAAAATAATAAAAGCTCCTAAAAACTGAACTGGTGTCAACATTTCATTGTCCAATAATCCCCAAAAGAAAGCCACAACCGGAATCAAATACGTAACCGATGTAGCAAAAACAGGCGATGACATCTGAATCAATTTAAAGAAAATAATATTCGCAATTCCAGTTCCAACAACACCCAAAACAATTACAAACAACATCGAATGTTGCACTTCGGGTTGATGTACCACCGAAAGAAAATCGTTTGAAAAAAGCACAATCAATGCCGGAACTAACATCACTAAAAAATTCCCAGTACTAATCGCCAATGGTTTTACATCGGATAAATATTTCTTTAGCAGATTCACATTAGTAGCATAACAAATTGAAGCAATCAATATCAAAATAGTGTACCAATAATTCTGATTGGGATGGTGCATCGCGCCGTTTACAATCAACAACAAGGTGCCAATCAATCCGATGATGACGCCAAAAACTTGCGTTCGTTTGAAGGTTAAACCAAAGGCAATTCCGCCTAAAAGCAACGTATTTAAAGGTGTTAACGAATTCAATATCGAACTCACCGAACTACTAATTTGCGTTTGTGCAATGGCAAATAAAAACGCTGGAATAAATGTCCCAAACAACGATGTCAAAGCAATGTATTTCCATTGGTGTTGCTTTATTTGGGTGATGCTTCTGAATCCGATAAGCAATAAAAACACCGCCGAAAAAATGATGCGCAACGAACCCAATTGCATGGGTGTTAATGCAACGAGTCCTTTTTTAATTAAGATAAACGAGCTTCCCCAAATTAATGCGAGTACGATGAGAAAAAACCATTTTACGGTATTTGTTTGCATGATGTATTTTTAGCTTCGGCAAATTTGACATAATTTTATGAATTGTCCCTTAAAAAAAGTTGTAATTTTGTCCCGTTATACAATTTCAAAATCAATAGATAAAATACATATAGTATGAAATTTTCAAAATCAATTATGGGTTTTGCTTTAGTGTCTGCGCTTTTTGTAGGATGTAAAGATACCGCTAGCAAGCCTGTAACAGCTGATTCAGCAACAACTGAAAAGAAAGTAATCGCAGTAGCAACACGCCCAGAAACGGCAACTTTCAATATTGAAGGAATGACTTGTTCGATGGGTTGCGCCAAAACGATTGAAGAAAAATTAGCAGAAATGGACGGCGTTCAAAATGTAAAAGTCGATTTTGAAACCAAAACGGCTACAGTCAATTTCGATTTGGACAAACTTCAAACCACCGATTTGACAAAAGCAGTGGAAGGTTGTGCAGACGGGAAAACCTATAAAGTTTCGACGATTAAAACAGGAACTAAAGGATAATTAGAATTTAAAAATTAAATAAGAAGCAACTCATTTGGGTTGCTTTTTTTATTTAGCTTCGCTCCGTTCGGTCTAGCGGCCTTGGGTCCATTTCATCGATTCCATCAACGTTTGCATGTCATTTCGAATGTAATCCGTAGCAGGCATTATCGAATCAAAATTGGGTTTTGCATAAAAATAAACCGAACCTGTAACAAAATGTTTGATGCTGTCGGTAACATAAAACTGCGAATTGGTGGCGGCATTTCCACTTACATGATAAAACATTCCGTAGACTTTATGATCGGTATTGATGTACGGTTGTTCAACAATATCATCGGCTTTTATCACGTGTTCAAACGTTAGTTTTTGTGCATCGCGCAACAATTTATCGATGTCGCCATTTACCGATTTGTACGTTAAATATACCGTCGCTTTCATTTTGGGATACGTAATAGTAAACCCACATTCTTTTTGTCCTTTAATAATAGCATCTTCAT
>JAZKGN010000112.1:0-5028 GCA_040385945.1 Bacteroidota bacterium | reverse complement strand
TGCCTTATACTCCTATAAATAAAGTACGAATTGTAACTGCTGCGTCGCTTTTTGACGGACACGATGCTGCGATTAACATCATGCGTAGAATTATCCAATCTACTGGTGTTGAAGTGATTCATTTGGGTCATGACAGAAGCGTTGAAGAAGTGGTTAATACTGCCATTCAAGAAGATGCCAATGCCATTGCCATGACATCATATCAAGGCGGACATAATGAGTATTTTAAGTACATGTATGATTTGCTGAAAGAAAAAGGAGCGAGTCATATCAAGATATTTGGTGGTGGTGGTGGTGTGATTTTGCCTTCTGAAATTTCAGAATTGCACGAATACGGCATCGAACGCATTTATTCTCCAGACGATGGTCGTGCGATGGGATTGCAAGGAATGATTAACGATTTGGTACAACGTTCGGATTATCCAATTGGTGATAAATTGAACGGAGAGCTAAGTCACATTGAAGATAAAGTTCCAACGGCAATTGCGCGATTAATTTCGGCAGCTGAGAATTTTCCTGAAATTGCAAAAGCAACTTTTGATACGATTCATAAGAATAATGAAACCTCTAAAATTCCGGTACTCGGAATTACAGGAACTGGTGGCGCTGGAAAGTCGTCATTGGTAGACGAATTAGTGCGTCGCTTTTTAATTGATTTCCCAGAAAAAACCATCGGATTGATTTCAGTCGATCCATCGAAAAGAAAAACAGGCGGTGCTTTACTTGGCGATAGAATTCGTATGAATGCCATCAATAATCCTAGAGTATATATGCGTTCGTTGGCTACACGTCAATCCAATTTGGCGTTGTCAAAATACGTGTCGGAAGCCATTGAAGTTTTGAAAGCCGCGAAATACGATATCATCATTTTAGAAACGTCTGGAATTGGACAAAGTGATACCGAAATTATTGAACATTCGGATGTTTCTTTATATGTAATGACACCCGAGTTTGGTGCAGCAACGCAATTGGAAAAAATTGATATGTTGGATTTTGCCGATTTGGTAGCATTGAATAAATTCGATAAACGAGGAGCACTTGATGCTATTCGCGATGTGAAAAAACAATACCAACGCAACCATAATTTATGGGATGTTGATCCTGATAAAATGCCAGTTTTCGGAACCATTGCATCTCAGTTTAATGATCCCGGAATGAACACACTATACAAATCTATTATGGATAAAATTGTAGAAAAAACAGGAGCGAATTTGGTATCGACTTTCGAAATTACTCGTGAAATGAGTGAGAAGATTTTTGTTATCCCACCGCATAGAACGCGTTATTTATCTGAGATTTCTGAAAACAATAGAAAATACGATGAAACCACACTTTCGCAAGTAGAAGTGGCTCAAAAATTATACGGAATTTACAAAACGATAGAAACGGTTTTCGGAAGCAAACCTGCATTAACCAAAGCCGGAATTGAAGAAACGATACTACAATCGAAAGACGATCATAGAAATCAATTTTTAGATTTATTAGTTAAAGAATTCGATCGCGTAAAAATGAATTTAGATCCTTATAATTGGGAAGTTATTTTAACGTGGGACGAAAAAGTAGCCAAATATAAAAATCCATTTTATTCGTTTAAGGTGCGTGACAAAGAAATCAAAATTGCCACTCACACCGAAAGTTTATCACATACACAACTTCCAAAAGTAGCTTTGCCAAAGTACCAAGCTTGGGGTGATATTTTAAAATGGAATTTGCAAGAAAATGTACCTGGAGAATTTCCTTTTGCTTCTGGATTGTATCCTTTTAAAAGAGAAGGTGAAGATCCATCGCGTATGTTTGCCGGTGAAGGTGGTCCAGAACGAACCAACAAACGATTTCATTATGTAAGCGCCGGATTGCCAGCCAAACGATTGTCAACAGCTTTTGATAGTGTGACTTTGTACGGTAATGATCCACACATTCGTCCTGATATTTATGGAAAAATTGGAAATGCTGGTGTTTCCATCTGTTGTTTGGACGATGCTAAAAAACTGTATTCGGGTTTCGATTTGAGTCACCCGATGACTTCGGTTTCGATGACGATTAATGGCCCAGCACCAATGTTGTTAGGGTTTTTTATGAACGCTGCGATTGATCAAAATTGTGAGAAATACATCGTTGAAAATAGTCTTCAGGTAGAAGTCGAAGAAAAAATCAACGAAATTTATAAGAAAAAAGGAACTGTCCGACCAAAATACCAAGGCGATTTACCTGAAGGAAATAACGGATTGGGATTGATGCTTTTGGGTGTAACAGGTGATCAGGTTTTGCCAGCGGCCGTATACAACGATATCAAAATTAAAACGTTGACACAAGTTCGTGGCACCGTGCAAGCCGATATTTTAAAAGAAGATCAGGCGCAAAATACCTGTATTTTTTCTACCGAATTTGCCTTGCGATTGATGGGTGACGTACAAGAATATTTTATTAAAGAAAACGTGCGTAATTTTTATTCCGTTTCGATTTCGGGCTATCATATTGCTGAAGCAGGAGCGAATCCGATTACGCAATTGGCGTTTACACTTTCTAATGGTTTCACTTACGTGGAATATTATTTGAGTCGTGGAATGAACATCAACGATTTTGGACCGAACTTGTCTTTCTTCTTTTCGAATGGAATCGACCCAGAATACGCCGTAATTGGTCGTGTAGCACGTAAAATCTGGGCGAAAGCCATGAAAAACAAATACGGAGCCAACGAAAGAGCACAGATGTTGAAATACCATATTCAAACATCTGGTCGTTCATTGCACGCTCAAGAAATTGATTTTAATGATATTCGTACCACCTTGCAAGCATTGTATGCGATTTACGATAACTGTAATTCATTGCATACCAATGCGTATGACGAAGCGATTACCACTCCAACCGAAGAATCAGTGAGAAGAGCAATGGCGATTCAGTTGATTATTAATAAGGAGTTAGGATTGGCGAAAAATGAAAATCCGATTCAAGGTTCGTTCATTATTGAAGAATTGACCGATTTAGTAGAAGAAGCTGTCTTACAAGAATTCGACAGAATCACAGAACGAGGCGGAGTTTTAGGCGCGATGGAAACGATGTACCAACGTTCTAAAATTCAAGAAGAGAGTTTGTATTATGAAACGTTGAAACATACAGGTGAGTTTCCTATTATAGGAGTGAATACTTTTTTAAGTTCTAAAGGGTCTCCAACGGTAATTCCAGCTGAGGTGATTCGTGCTACCGAAGAAGAAAAGCAATACCAAATAGATATGCTAACCAATTTGCACGAAACAAGTGCACAAAAAGTAGCCGAACACATTGCTATTTTACAAGAAGCTGCGATTACCAACAAAAACATTTTCGAAAAATTAATGGATGCTACTAAAGTGTGTTCGTTAGGGCAAATTACCAATGCACTGTTTGAAGTAGGAGGACAGTATAGAAGGAATATGTAAGCAGAGAACCATTTTCTTTGTAAAAGAAAATGTGTGAATCGCTTATCCCGATGAAGTATGAAATCGGGATCTATTTAAAACAAAACAAAACCTTTCAGCAATGAGAGGTTTTTTTATTCCTTACTTTCATTAAACTTTCTCACAATCGCTTTTAGCTTTTCTTCACGAGCTACTTTTTTAGCTTTGGCTTTGTCTTGCTCTTTGTGGAGTTTGTCGTTGTGTTTTTTGATGTTGCGTTCGTTGTTTCTTCCCATGATTAATTATTTATCAATTCATTTAGCTATTGAAATCTGTAAACTGATTTTTGGCAAAGGTATTCGATAGTTGGTAAATGTCACAATTTCATTAGCTTGTTCACTACAATTACTATATTAAAGTTACAAATTTATGTTAAAATAAAAGTTTGGCACAACAATTGGGTAGCGTTACATAACATTAATCAAATTGTCTTTAGACAAATAAAAACCTTAATTATGAAAAGAATTACTTTATTGTTAGCCTTTATCGGAATGATATCGCTACAAAGTTGCACCGTAAATGATGATGTCGATCACGTAGATTATGATACTATAGCTCAGGTTTTTGAAGTCAATCGTTCCTTTACCGCCGCAAATGATTATAGTTCTTTGATTAGTTATCCACCTTCAATTAATCCAATTTATCCTTCAGACATGGTTTTAGCCTATCGATTGGATAAAGTGGTAAACGGAACAGATGTTTGGAAATTAATGCCACAGACTTTTTATTTCGCAGACGGAACATTAGATTTTAGATACGACTTCGACTTTACACAATATGATATCGATATTTATATGGAAGGGTTTGACTTAGCAACAGTATCGAGTACGTTTAGAAACAATCAAATATTTAGAATAGTTATTGTTCCAGCCGATTTTGCAAATAAAACTGCTGTTGATTATCAAGATTACGATGCCGTTGTAAAAGCATTAAAAATAAACGAATCAAAAATACTAAAGATTAATTAATTGGGTTAAATAATAATTAGTTGAATGATTCAGAAAGAGGTTGTTAATAGCAACCTCTTTTTTTTGTTCTAATTTTAAGTATAGTTTAATGCAGATTCGTTCACTTTTCAATTAAATACTACTTCAATATGTGAATGTATTACATCGTTCTAATTAACATATTTGTAACATCCTGTAGTACACTTTAGGTCAAAAAATGCACTTTATCGGTTTTTACACATCCTTTATCGAAAATAAAAACATAAATAAAAGTTAATGTTTAATTTTATAATCCCAATCTTAAACTACTTAATCTAAATGTCTTTTATAGACAACATTTGTATAGATTATTGTTTGTTAAATATATCCCCAAATTTACAAGCTTAACTTTCATGAATGTCGTGGTATTTAATTTTTTAATAAATACTTAAACATTATGAAAAAATTTACACTTCTAAATTTTTTAGATTTTGTCTGTTGTAGCTCGAAAAATGCTGCCAGCAGAGGGTTGAATTGGTCTGAGTCAGATCAAGACAATCAAAATCCGAGACAAAAAGAGTTTTCGCGTAATCGAAGTATTAGTAGTATGTTCTTACTATTGGTGCTTTTTTTATGCTCTAACTTTATGTCTGCACAGATTACCTTAG
>JAZKGN010000111.1:0-2274 GCA_040385945.1 Bacteroidota bacterium | reverse complement strand
GTTTTAGGTATTGCTTTTCGGAATAAAAAACGCTCGTTAAAAATCACAACGGATAATAAAATCAAGGAGTACGAAATGATTTGATTTTGATTGATTTCTTCATGGAAATAAAACAACGCCAATAAAAAGTTAATCATCGGATTGGTATACATCAAAATTCCTACAGCTGACGAATTCATCCCTTTTAAAGCGAATAAATTCAAGTATAACGGAACGATGTTAAACAACACTACAATCACCATCAGTAAAATATAAAACAGCGATTCTGTTGGTGTTTCTCCCGAATAAAAAGGAAAAAACGGCAACATCACTACCGATGCTATCACCATTTGAACTGTCAATACCAAAAATTTATCAAACACATTATTCTTCCGTTGGCTGATTAAATACAGTGCAAACGAAACGGCAATTGTTAAGCTATAGGTGAGTTCTATCAAATTACCATATGACAAAATACCACAACTAATGACACACAACGCGACTGAAAACCATTGCCATTTGGAGAGTTTTTCTTTCAATAAAACATACGCCAAAATGGTCGTCACAATCGGGCAAATTAAATACGCAAATGAAGCCGATTTCAAACTCACGTGATTCATCGCATAGATAAACAAAAGCCAATTGACGATGAGTAAAAAACCTCCTAAAACCGTTAGAGACAAGAAAACCCTTTTTTGTTTGTTCGACATCACTCTAAAAACTTGAATGTCTTTTTGGACAATGGTTTTTCGGAACAAAAAATTAATTCCGAGTAGAATAACTGTCGAAAAAAACACGCGATAAAAAAGGATATCTAACGACGGATAATTGTGTAAGGGTTTCAAAGCCAGACTAAAAAATCCCCAAATAATAAAAGAAGTCAGCGCCGAAGCGTAATACTTATTGATTTGCATATGATAAATTGTACGCAAAAGTATCAAATAGTTGTGTTACTTCTTCTTTACAAAATCCTAAATTTTATGGTTTGCTCTTATTTCTACGCAAGTTTTGAACTATATTTGTTTTACTAAAACGATATAGTTTATGGAAGAATGCATTTCTGTTTTTGACATGTTAAAAATTGGTGTTGGACCTTCGAGTTCGCATACACTTGGACCTTGGCGTGCCGCAGAACGTTTTTTAGCCGAATTACGAGAGCGAAAAATTCTCGATAAAGTAGTCCGAATTAAAGTCGATTTGTATGGTTCTCTTTCTTTAACGGGAAAAGGACATGCGACCGATTTAGCCGTTATGCTTGGCTTGAGCGGACAAGATCCAGAATACATTCCGGTGCAAAACATAGCCGGAATTATCAAAACTATCGAAGATACCAATGAAATTAATTTGGGAAATGAAACAACCGTTCCTTTCTTTTTTTTACAAGACATTGTGTTCAATAAAAACTTTTTGCCCTTTCATGCGAACGGAATGACATTTACGGCTTTTTTGAATGATGAACGATTGTATGAAGGTACCTATTATTCGATTGGTGGCGGATTTGTAGTCGTGGAAGAACGCACCAATGCCAAAAAGAAAACCGAGATAAAACGCACGTTTCCCTTCCCTATTCAAAATGCAGAAGAACTTTTAAATTATACCATTTCACAAAACAAACCCATTTCTGAAATCGTTTTTGAAAACGAAAAATCGATGCGTTCCGAAGCCGAAATCGACAAAGAACTCATCCGAATTTGGAATACCATGCTCGAATGTATGTACATTGGTTGCCATTCGGAAGGCATACTTCCTGGTGGTTTAAATGTACGTCGTCGTGCTTTTGACATGCATCAAAATTTAATTGGATTGGCCAATTATTCCAATCCACAAGAATGGTTAGAAGAAATCCGAAAAACCGAAGTCAAGTTCCGACAAATCTTAAAATGGGTTTCCTGTTTTGCCTTAGCGGTGAATGAAGTCAATGCTGCTTTAGGTCGCGTTGTTACTGCGCCAACTAATGGAAGTGCTGGAGTAATTCCGGCTGTTTTGATGTACTATTTAGTCATCGAAAACCACCAAGCAGGCGAAAAAGAAATTAAACAATTTTTGATGGTTGCAGGAGAAATTGGAAGTATTTTCAAAAAAGGCTCGACCATTTCAGCAGCCATGGGAGGTTGTCAGGCAGAGATTGGCGTTTCGTCGGCGATGGCAGCCGCGGCTTTGTGTGAAGTCATGGGAGGCACACCCGACCAAGTGTTGATGGCAGCCGAAATTGCGATGGAACATCACCTCGGATTGACCTGCGATCCTATTGGCGGTTTGGTTCAGATTCCGTGTATCGAAAGAAATACAATGGGT
>JAZKGN010000110.1:0-7489 GCA_040385945.1 Bacteroidota bacterium | reverse complement strand
AAAATAATCACTACTTTTGTTCTCATACAAGCCAAAATAAGATAATTCATAATTTTTAATCCTTAATTACTATGCGTTGGACACTTAAATCAGAGCCCGAAAAAGAACAAGTTCAAAAACTACAAAACGAACTTCAAGTCGATGAAACCATCGCTACTTTATTACTTCAAAGAGGAATTGCAACCTATGAACAGGCGCGAAAATTTTTTCGCCCAACTTTAAACGACTTGCACGATCCGTATTTAATGAAAGATATGGACAAAGCGGTTTCGCGAATTGAATCGGCGATTTCCAACGGTGAAAACATCATGGTTTTTGGTGATTATGATGTGGATGGAACTACTGCAGTTTCACTGGTTTCTAGTTATCTAAAAAGTTATTATCCCAATATTGCGACGTACATTCCGGATCGCTATGACGAAGGCTACGGCATTTCGTATAAAGGAATTGATTATGCTGAAGACAATGATATTCCGCTAATTATTGCCCTCGATTGTGGCATAAAATCGATAGATCACATCGCCTATGCCAACGAAAAAAACATTGATTTTATCATTTGTGATCACCACCGACCGGGCGACACATTGCCCGACGCGATTGCCATTTTAGACCCAAAACGAAACGATTGTTCGTATCCATACGATGAACTTTGTGGTTGTGGCGTTGGCTTTAAACTTATTCAAGCGCTAGCACAAAACAGAAACCAAACCATTGACGATTTGATAGAATACCTCGATTTGGTAGCGACGGCAATTGCTGCCGATATTGTTCCGATGACGGGGGAAAATCGAATTTTAGCCAAATTCGGATTGGAAGTAATCAATACAAATCCGAGACCCGGAATAAAAGCATTGGTCCAAAATGTAAAAAAGAAGGTGCTCACAATAACCGATGTGGTTTTTATCATTGCGCCTCGTATCAATGCAGCGGGACGAATAAAACACGGAAATCATGCGGTGGAATTGTTAACCGAATTCAATTTGGAACAAGCCCAACAATTTGCTTCCGAAATTGAAGGATACAATGCCGAGCGAAAAGATTTTGACAAACAAATTACAGTCGAAGCACTCTCGCAAATCGAAGAAAATAACGAAACCAACTGTTTTACAACAGTAGTGTACAATGAAAATTGGCACAAAGGCGTTATCGGAATTGTCGCTTCCCGTCTGACCGAAACCTATTATCGACCAACCATTGTTTTTACGAAAAGTGGCGACAAGCTGGCAGCCTCTGCGCGATCGGTGAAAGATTTTGACATTTACAACGCGTTGGAAGCCTGCTCAGAACATTTGGAACAATTTGGCGGACACATGTATGCGGCGGGAATGACCATCAAAGAAGAAAATTACTTTGCATTTAAAGACGCGTTTGAAAAAGAAGTGCAAAGAACGATTAATCCTGATTTGCTCATTCCGGAAATTAGTGTGGATATAGAAATCAACTTAAACGAAATCAACGATAAATTAATTCGGATTTTAAACCAGTTTGAACCTTTTGGCCCACAAAACATGACGCCTGTTTTTCTGACCAAAAACATAAAAGATACGGGTTATGCCAAACCGCTTGGGCAAAACGACGAGCATCTTAAATTGTTTGTAAAGCAAAACAACTCCGAAGGTTTTGGTGCTATCGGTTTTGGATTGGGGAAAAAATTGGATTTGGTGGAAAACTCCAACCCTTTTGAAGCGGTGTATTGCATTGACGAAAATGAATACAATGGTGCTGTGAGTGTTCAGTTGCGGTTGAAGGATTTAAGGTAATTTGATTTGGGCGTGCCCTAAAGGTCGTGCTATTCGTTTCAATCTTTTGTTTTTTTGCTTCGTTCCTCGCAATAAATCAAAAGGATTTTCACTGCTATCACTCACGCGCAAAACTACTTGTACTCCTTCAACTCAAATGTTGCTCCATCAAAAACACCATAGGTAAAATACCCTATCCAATCGCCAAGATTAACGTATTCTGAATTTTCGCCCACCGAAATTTTCATCGGTAAATGACGGTGCCCAAAAACAAGGTAATTGTAGTGTTTGGTTTCGAGTTTTCTTTTAGAATATTGCACCAACCATTCGTTTTCTTCGCCTAAAAATTTCACATCAGCATCACCCGAAATCAATTTGTTTTTAACCGATAAGTATTGCGCTAATTTTACGCCAATATCGGGATGCAACCAACGAAAAAGCCATTTTGAAAACGGATTGGTAAACACTTTTTTCATTCGCTTGTAGCCTTTGTCACCAGGTCCTTTTCCGTCACCGTGTCCAATAAGAAAAGTTTTGTCTCCGAACGTATATTCTTGATTGTCGTGGTAGACTGGAATGTTTAGCTCTTTTTCGAAGTAATCGCTCATCCACAAATCGTGGTTTCCGACAAAAAAATAAATCGGAATACCACTGTCTCGAATTTCGGCAAGTTTGCCTAAAACACGCACAAATCCTTTGGGAACGACCATTTTGTATTCGAACCAAAAATCAAATAAATCACCAAGTAAGAAAATAGCTTCGGCATCTACTTTTACCTCATCGAGCCAAGCGACAAATTTTTGCTCCCGCGGAAAACTAGCTTCAGGTGTTGGAGCACCCAAATGTTGATCGGAAGCGAAGTAAATTTTTTTGTTGTTGGCTAACTGCATTTGGTAAATGTAAGAAATTACAAATTATCAGAAGCATACCATTCGGCAAACGAGCTTTCTGTTTCTTGTAGTTTAAGCGAATGTAGCTTAATATCGTTGGGTAAACGGTCTTGTATTTTCTTTGCAAAATCGATAACCATGTTTTCACTCGTAGGTTGATAATCGACCAGAATAACGTGATGACCTCGACTTTTGAGTTCGTTCGCCAAATCGACATGAGGTGTATTCTGATTAAAAACGGTTGCGTGATCAAACAGATCAACAATTTCTTCACGGACAATTTTCTTCAAATCAGAAAAGTCAATTACCATTCCGAATTTCACATTCGATGCATCCAAAATCGGCGTTCCAATTACCGTAACCGAAAGTTTGTAACTGTGACCGTGAACGTTTTTGCATTTTCCGTCATAGCCGTATAAGGCGTGACCCGTTTCAAAAGAAAATTGTTTGGTAATTCTGATTTTACTCATTATCGAATTTTTATTAGGCAAATTTAGTAAATTTAAAACTAAACTGTATATTTGTCGCACTTTCCTGGGGGATTAGCTCATTTGGACGATACTGCATCTAGTAAGTATTCCCAACAAAATAACTAAAAGTATAAAAAAAGGTCACTTAAAAAGCGACCTTTCTCATAATAATATATAGTAATCTTTACGGATTAACTTCAAATACTTGACTCTCATTAGAATCAGCAGCTCTAGCGTTTAACACTTGGTTATCAGCGCCAACAACAAAAGCAACAAAATTAATGTTGTTTGGATTCTCAATAGTAGACGGAATTGGAATAGTAAAGTTTTTAGTTACTGTACTTCCATTGGTGGTTCCTGTAATGGCGTCTCCTAAAATATCGGTTAGCGAATTACGTAAAACGTGATTGTGCTCATAGTCTAATATTGGGTTAACAGCATTGTAATAGGTTGTATAATTACGTTGGAAGTAAATCAAATGATCTTCAAGCAAATACACCACTAATTTCAAATCAGAATAAGTGTCTAGGAATTTAACATTAACATCCAAATTAATGTTTCCATTGGCTACAGTAGAATTCATTGCAATGCCAAGTGTAGTATTATTACTCGTAAAATTTAAAGCTTCCTGCGTATTGGTTGGCTCAGGGAAAGTCCAAACATTTACTCTATTCAATCTAGAAACTGGCAATGCAAGAGGACTATTTGGTAAAATTAGATTTTTTAGAGGCGCAATACCTGCAAAATGATACGGATCATTACCATTGTGAATAGCAACTGTAACTACTTTATCTGACTGTGCTTTCACTAATTCGATAGCGTGAGAAACTCGAGTACAATTACCACACCAAGTACCTGTATAATCTTCTATTAAAACTCTTTTCTTGAAATATCCAGAAATTGCAGGCGCATCTGTACTTTGATTAGGTCGATTTTCAACCACAACTGTATCACTACAAGAGAAAAGCAATGTTACAACCACTAATAAAGCTAAAGAATGTATCTTTTTCATAATTAAAAAAAATTTATGATTATTGATTGCAAATAAAGTAAATAAAACTTTAATCTTAATATAATTATTTATTTATTTGCAACTCTAACTGAACATTTTATGAAAAAAGTATTCCTTTTATTCCTTTTTGTAGGATTTAATTTATTTGCACAAAACAACCTTCCTGATTTAAATTTAACAACGCTTGAAGGCAAATCCGTTTCTTTAAAAAACGAGTTCAACGAAAAAGACAAATTATATGTTTTTTCTTTTTGGGCAACTTGGTGTGCACCTTGTATAAATGAGTTAGACGAACTTAACGATGTTCAAGAAGAATGGAAAAAAGAAGCCAATTTTGAAATCATTGCTGTTTCAACAGACGACTCAAGAACACAAAAAAGAGTAAAGCCATTAATTAATGGGAAAGAGTGGAATTATAAAATCCTCTTAGACACCAATCAGGACTTTAAACGAGCGCTTTCGATTGTAAATATTCCGTATACTATTGTGGTTAAAAACAATAAAATTGTTCACATCCAAAATGGATATGTTCCTGGAAGCGAAGTTGAATTATTTGAAAAATTGAAGTCCCTATAAAATGAAATTACCACAACTATCTAAACTATTTTTCTTATTATTTACAGCTACAGTTTTTTCGCAAAATAAAGTCGAATTTAATGGAGGCTTTGAATCCAATTCCCAATGGTATTTGAACGATCAAGGTTTGCGCGATGAATTCGATAATCCAACGGTTCACCCTGAACAACCTTTGCGTTCCAATAGCTATCTTTTTTTAAATTTTAAATATAAAAATTGGTCTGCTGGGATTCAAGGTGAAGCCTATATGGAGAACGCTTTATTAAATATGAATCCAAAATACGATGGTGCCAACGTAGCCACGTATTTCGTACAGTATAAAAACAAAAAAATAGATGTAACGGCTGGCTATTTTTACGAACAATTTGGTAGCGGATTGCTTTTTAGAAGTTGGGAAGACCGAGCATTGGGAATCAACAATGCGATACGAGGAGGAAGAATCATTTTTAAACCAACTGATTATTTGACTCTTAAATCAATGTATGGTCAACAAAGAACCGGATTTGACGTAAGTAGAGGAAAAATTTACGGTGCTGACCTAGAAATTGGATTATCTGATATTTTTAAGATGGAAACAACCGATTGGTCTATGGGCATGACTTACATTGCTAGAGATGAAAAAACAACTGTTGTTAATCCTAATTTTGATGATGTAACTAATGGGTATGGTGCCCGAATAAGCATCAATCACAACGCACTTTATTTCTCAACCGAGTTTGATTACAAATCGAAAGACGCTGTTGTGCAAGCTCCAGGGCAAATAGACAATCTTTTGATTAAACCAGGAAGTGCCGTTTTAGTAAACTTGGGTTATTCAAAAAAAGGATTTGGTGTTGACGCCACATTCCGACGTTTAGAAAACATGAGTTTCTTTTCTGAAAGAGATGCAAAAGGAAATACCTTCAACGACAGAATAATGAATTTTATTCCGAGTTTAACCAAACAACATCATTATAATTTAGCGAATATTTACGTGTATCAATCACAACCTAATGTGCTTCTTGCTGATGTAAATTTTGTGAAAGCTGGTGAAATTGGTGGGCAAATTGACCTTTTTTACGACTTTAAGAAAGGCTCTAAATTAGGCGGAAAAAACGGAATGAAAGTGGCTTTAAATGTTTCCAATTGGAATGCTTTAGGAGGAACTTTTTATATTTTTAATCCGCAAGATTATGAAACAGATTTCTTCGGTTTTGGTAAAAGAATGTATACCGACGTGAACATTGAAGTAACTAAAAAATGGAATTCAAAATGGCAATCTATTATTAGTTATATCAATCAATACTACAACAAAAAATTCATTGAAGATGCAGCAGGAGAAGTGAATACTAATATTGTTGCTGCTGAGGCAACGTATAAATTTACATCTACACGTTCTATTAGAGTAATGGGTGAACATATGTGGGCCGATTATGATAAGAAAAACTGGGCTGGAGCAACGATGGAATTGAACCTGAATTCTAAATTTTCAATGTATGTTTCCGATTTGTATAACTACGGAAACGATTTAGACTATTCTCGCAATCATTACTATAATGTTGGTGGTGCCTTTAGAAAGAATTCTACGCGTATTGCCTTAAATTATGGTAGACAACGAGGCGGATTGGTTTGTGTTGGAGGTGTATGCCGATTTGTTCCTGAAAGTTCGGGACTTTCTTTATCGCTTAACACTTCATTCTAAAAGGATTATGATAAAAATTCAAAAAATAACAAGTTTTCTCCTGTTTGGATTTTTATTTATTCTGACATCGTGTAATTCTTCGGATGAAAATTATATTGATATTCCAGTATCTCCTGTGGTAGTCGATTTATCACAAGTTCCGTATGCTAAATTATCCGATTATAAATTCTTTGAAGGCGAATTGAAGAACTTAGTGCCTTCCTATGGTGTAATTCCTTATAAACCTGCAAGCGAACTTTTTACCGACCATGCCGAAAAAAAACGATTTGTATGGATGCCCAATGGAGCAAAAGCTACTTATGTAAGTGATGGCGATATTTTGAACTTACCGGTCGGCGCTGCGCTCATAAAAGTCTTTTATTACAACAATGTACAACCAGCCAACACTACCAAAATAATAGAAACCCGTTTGATGATCCGTAAAGCTACTGGATGGATATTTGCTGAATACATCTGGAACGACCAACAAACAGAAGCTTTTCTTGAAACGGCACAAACCAGCAGAACCATTTCGTGGATGGATGAAGACAACATCATTCAGACAATAGATTACAAGACGCCAATAGCAGATGCTGATTGTTATAGATGTCATGGTAAGATAAATACACTTGCTAGTCATCCGATTGGAATTAAGCCGCAAAACATCAACTACAGTATAGCTTACCCTGACGGCATGAAAAATCAATTGTCAAAATTGGTAGAATTTGGTTATTTGGAGAACAACTTACCTTCAACTATTGTTTCAACTGTAGATTACAAAGACACCTCAAAATCAATCAACTTACGAGTTCGCTCTTATTTTGACAGCAATTGCGCACATTGTCATGTATCCAATGGCGAAGCCGATCAATTTGATCTGCGATTTGCGTTTAGTGCAACCACAGATCCTGTAAACATGGGCGTAGGTGTACAAGCAGAACATTTTGTGCCAGGCTACAATGGAAGGATTGTACAGCCAAACAATGTTGGTCAATCAATTCTTCATTATCGAGTAAACACACACACCGATACTTTTTTCATGATGCCACCATTGGGCAGAAGTATTACACATACAAAAGGCGTACTGCTTATTGAAGATTGGATAAATTCATTTTAATAAAATAAAAAAGGCTCACATGTTG
>JAZKGN010000109.1:0-21059 GCA_040385945.1 Bacteroidota bacterium | reverse complement strand
TTTTTGAACGAATTTCGGTCTTTGTCTAATTCTTCAAAAACAAAATGACCAACAATTCCAGAGCGTAAGATATAATCCAAACTTTCTTCACCGTGATTGACTTCAAGTGGAATAAAAACGTCGGGTACAATGCCTCCTCCTCCATACACAATGCGTCCTTTTTTGGTTTTGAATTTTAACGAATCGGCGATTTTTATTTTGTCTTTTTCGTAGAGTTCACCGTTTTCAAAACGCGATTCGAATTCATTGAAATACTTCGCATTCTCTCCTTTTTTATATGGTTTTTGAATCGAACGACCGCTTGGTGTAAAATACCGCGCAATGGTCAATCGCACAGCCGAACCATCGTCAAAATCCATTTCGCGTTGCACCAAACCTTTTCCGAACGAACGTCGTCCCACGACCATTCCGCGATCATTATCCTGAATAGCTCCTGCTAAAATTTCACTTGCCGATGCCGAGCCTTCATCAATTAAAATGTAGACTTTGCCGTTTTCGAAATTTCCGTCAGCTGTGGCGTAGGTTTTGTCGATATTTCCTTTTTTGTTTTTGGTGAAGACGATAAGTTCTTTGTCTTTTAACAATTCGTCGGCTACTTCAACTGCTTTTTCTAAAAATCCGCCACCGTTTTCACGCAAATCGATGACCAATTCTTGCACTCCTTTTTTCTTTAAATCGAGTAGTGCAAAATGAAATTCGGAGTCAGTCGTTTCGGCAAAACGATTGATTTTGATATATCCAACTTTATCATTCAACATCACATGTGTATCGACACTTTTAATGGGAACCACTTCGCGCAACAAATCGATTTTCAATTTTTTATTGGTTGATTTTCTGTAAATGGTGAGTGTTACTTTAGAACCTTCTTCGCCTCGAAGTTTGTTATACAAGGTGTCGTTTGGAATTTTCTTTCCGAAAAGTTTAAAATTATTGGCGTACAAAATACGATCGCCTGGCAGGATTCCGGCTTTTGCAGCTGGTCCATTTTCGATAGGTTTTATAACAGCAACCGAATCGTTGTACATGTAAAAATTAACCCCAATACCCACAAAATCGCCACGCATGATTTCGACTTCTTGCTTTTGTTCTGACTTGGCAAGATACACCGAATGCGGATCGAGATTGGACAATATAGAAGTTACGGTCAAATCGACAATCGAATCAGTTTTGACATCGTCTACATATTCGTTATCGATAAAATCCAACAATCGATTGAGTTTGACTTTGTAATTATTCTTGGCGAAAGACGATGTTTCTATAGGATAATTAATCAATCCACCAATTACGACGCCAAAGGCTACGCAAGAAAAAAAGAGCAGTGGTAAGTAGATTTTTTTAATTTTCATTTTCGAATGATGCGCGAATGTATCTTCTATTTAAAACGCCAATTTTCACTTTTTATTCTAAGCTTTCGATTTGATTTACAACCACTCCGGCTTTTCTCAAAAAATCTACTCCAGAAGTATCGCGGTAACCATTTTGATATACCACGCGTTTGATTCCCGATTGGTGAATGAGTTTGCTGCATTCTTTGCAAGGCGAAAGTGTAATATACAACGTAGCATTTTCGCACGATTGTGTAGAGCGCGCCACTTTTAAAATAGCATTGGCTTCGGCATGCAAGACATACCATTGCGTTAATCCTTCTTCGTCTTCACAACAGTTTTCGAATCCCGAAGGTGTTCCGTTGTAGCCATCCGAAATAATCATTCGGTCGCGTACAATTATTGCACCTACTTGTTTGCGTTTGCAATAAGAAAGTCTGCCCCATTCGGCAGCAATTCGCAGGTAAGCTTTATCGTATTTGTGTTGTTTTATATCTTCCATGGTTTACCGCTAAGGTGCTAAGAAATTTGGTCTACAAATATAACCACTGATTGTCCTTATCCAACTTTATTTTTTGAAAATGGGATTATCAATAATTAACGGAACGACAACACCAATTACGAAGGCCGACATGATCAGTGTAAAATCGCGTTTGTTGAAACGAAATAAGGTTTGAAACACAAATGAAAGTAAGAGTACAAAGACCACAACAATGATTTGTGCGGCTTCGATTCCGAGGGCGAATTCTAAAAGTGGCGCTAATTTATCGGTAGGTTTTCCGGGCAGAAGTGCTTTAAAATAGTTGGAAAAACCGAGTCCGTGAATGATTCCGAAAAACAAAGTAACGGCTCCGATAAAAGTTATACTCTCATTTTTGGATGATGATTTTCCAGCAGTAAAAAGATTATAAAAAGCAGTGATTAAAATGGTAATCGGAATAAGAAATTCGATCCAACTCGCTTTGACTGTAACCACATTAAAAACAGAAAGAAACAGCGCCAACGTATGTCCTAAAGTAAAAATAGAAACCAGAATTAAAATCCGTTTCCAATCTTTAAAAACATACGGAACGGTTAAGGCGATTAAAAACAAGATGTGGTCGTAACCATATATATCCAAGACATGGTAAAGTCCCACTTTAAAGAAGATCCAAAAATCAGACATGAGAAGTGTTTATTAATACGTATTGTATTGGTAAACTTACACTATTTTTTGAATTTGAATAAAAATAATATCATAAAATCGATGAAAAACATTTTCCTTTTCTGAAGAAATAAAATTATATTTGCAAAAATAAAACTCACATAATTATGTCATTTTCCGATTTATTTGATAGCGAATTTAAAAGTAGAAATAAAGGTCACTTTTCGGCCATCGTTCGTGTTGCCATTGCCGATGGCGAAATGAGCAAAGAAGAGAAAGAATTTTTGGACAAATTAGCCCGACGTTTGGAAATTTCTTCATCAGAATATGAAGAAATTCTCGAAAACCCTTTAAAGTATCCTATCAACCCTCCAACAATGCACATTCAACGATTGGAGCGTTTGTACGATTTATCGCGAATGGTTTATGCTGATCACGTACTTGGACAAAAGCAAAAAGATATCATGCTAAAATTTGCAATTGCATTAGGATTTACGCCTGGCAATGTAAATTATATTGTAGACAAAGCCTTTTCATTATTGATGTTGGAAGTTGATTTGGATACTTTTGTATACGAAATGACACACATGAATAAATAATATTACTTAACATAAAATAGAAAAGCACTGAAATTCAGTGCTTTTTTTATTTAAATACGTTGAAAACTATTCCAGTTCATATTCCAATCGCACGGTAATTCTGGCGGTTTTGTTTTTACTAAACGTATCGTTTATTCCACCATAACTATCCTCTTGTGTTGAGCCTTGACCTGTAATTTGAAAAACTCCCATACTTGCGTTTTTTAATTTCCCTATCGATCCGTCAGCGGTATTTACAATTTTGTTGGCGCGTTCGCTGGCATCTTTGGTAGCTTTTTCAATCAAGCTTTGTTTCAAACTTGGTAAATCTGAAAACGTGTATTGAATAGAATTAGAAGAAAGTTCAATTCCAGAGTTGATTAATTCCGACGTTTTACTCGAAACATCTTCTATTCGTTTCATCATATCTGGATTTTTCTTTGCAGAAAACGAAATAGTTTGTGTGGCTTCATAACCATCAAAAACTTGTTCGTATTGCGTTTGATAGCTGTTTCCTGGATTTTCTTTTCGAATTTCCTTGAATTTTTTTTGAAAATTTACAGCTCCAAAAGTGAATTCATTTGCCTTAAATCCTTTGCTGACAAAGAAATCCTTAACTATCTTTTGATCGGAAATTATTTTGTTGTACGCCGTTTTTATATCACTGCTGTTGGTGGTAAAACTTCCTGACCAAAGAATTTCATCCGAAACAAAATCTTTTGTTCCTAAACCAATCACCGAAATGGAATCGAGATTTTCATTCCTGTTTTTAAACGCTTTTCCTAAAACAAAAGCGGTGACAATGATTGCCACTCCGATAACAATAGACGATACAATTTTGTTGTCTTTCATTTTTAAATAATTAAAGATTTACTTCTTACTTGTTTAACTATGAAATGAAAGAATTATTGTAGGAAGTAGGAAGTATTTTACTAAAATTATTTTCTTCTTGCGGCAAAAAAATCGGTCATTAATTTTCCACATTCAACAGCTAAAACTCCTTGAATCACTTGGGTTTTGGGATGCAATTGCGTTCCTAAAGTAAGAAACCCTCTTTGCTCGTCACGAGCGCCAAAAACAATTTTGGAAATCTGACTCCAATACAATGCACCAGCACACATTTGACAAGGCTCGAGTGTGACATACAACGTGCAGTCTTTTAAATATTTTCCGCCAAGAAAATTAGCCGCTGCAGTTATCGATTGCATTTCGGCATGTGCCGTAACATCGTTGAGCAATTCGGTAAGATTATGACTTCGCGCAATGACTTTATTGTCGATTACGATGATAGCACCAACTGGAATTTCGCCTTTTTCAAAAGCCATTTCGGCTTCTTGTAAGGCTTTTTTCATGAAGTAATCGTCGGTGAAAATGTTTTCCATACAACAAAAATAGGAATTCAATTTGTACATTTGCTACATGTCAGAAAATTTACTTCAAAACATCTACAATCCCACCGATTTACGAAAATTGGACCTAACGCAATTGCCACATTTGGCAGCAGAATTACGCGATTTTATTATCGACATTGTTTCAGTAAAAGAAGGTCATTTGGGAGCCAGTTTGGGTGTTATCGAATTGACTATCGCCTTGCATTATGTTTTTAATACACCTGAAGATTTACTGGTTTGGGATGTGGGACATCAAGCGTACGGACATAAAATCCTGACTGAAAGAAGAACCAAATTTGACACCAACAGACAGCTTGGCGGCATTTCTGGTTTTCCCAAACGAAGCGAAAGTGTGTACGATACTTTTGGCGTTGGCCATTCGTCTACATCAATTTCGGCCGCTCTCGGAATGGCGATTGCGTCACAACTAAATGGCGAAAATAAACACCACATTGCAGTCATTGGCGATGCGTCGATTGCAAGCGGAATGGCTTTTGAAGGATTGAATCACGCTGGTGTTACCGATGCGAATTTGCTGGTGATTTTAAACGATAACGCTATCGGAATTGACCCAAGTGTTGGTGCGTTGAAAAACTATCTGACTGCGGTTAAAGAAGGAAAAAATCCGAAGCAAAACAACATGATTAAATCACTGAATTTTGATTATTCGGGTCCGATTGACGGTCATGATATTTTTGCTTTGATTTCCGAATTAAAACGATTGCAAAAAGTTAAAGGTCCGAAATTTCTTCATATCATTACCACCAAAGGCAAAGGCTTACAGCAAGCCGAAGACGACCAAGTAACCTATCATGCTCCTGGAAAATTCGACAAAACTACTGGCGAAATTCATTTAAAATCGGAGGAAAATTTACCTCCAAAATTTCAAGATGTGTTTGGTTTGACTTTGGTAGAATTGGCGACTACAAATCCTAAAATTATCGGAATTACGCCAGCAATGCCATCAGGAAGTTCTTTAAAATACATGATGGATGCTTTTCCAAAAAGGGCTTTTGATGTAGGCATTGCCGAACAACACGCAGTAACTCTTTCGGCTGGAATGGCAACACAAGGCATGGTGGTTTTTTGCAACATTTATTCTACTTTTTTACAACGCGCCTACGATCAGGTGATTCACGATGTGGCGTTGCAAAATTTGCCTGTCATTTTTTGTTTGGACAGAGCTGGATTGGTCGGAGAAGATGGCGCCACGCATCATGGCGTTTTTGATTTGGCATATTTACGTTGTATTCCGAACATGATTGTTTACGCTCCGAAAGATGAGATTGATTTGCGAAATATTTTATATACGGCGTCTTTGGGATTGCAGCATCCAATTGCGATTCGGTATCCGAGAGGAAGGGGAAAGTTTGCAAATTACGAATCCCAAATTACGAATTCTAAATTTCAAACTATAGAAATTGGCAAGGCACATCTGCTAAAGACAGGAAGCAAAGTTGCTGTTTTATCTACTGGATTTATTGGTAATAATGTAACGCTAGCTTTGTCAGAACTTAAGAATTCAGATGCTATTGCGCATTATGATTTTGGTTTTGTAAAACCTTTGGACGAAAAGCTATTGCATGAAATTTTTGCATCTTTTACTACTATAATTACTATTGAAGATGGCGCAATTAAAGGTGGTTTCGGAAGTGGCATTATCGAATTTGCTTCACAAAACAACTATCAAAATACAATAACTTCACTGGGAATTCCAGATGTTTTTATCGAACAAGGAACCGTGAAGGAATTGCAGCAAATGTGTAAAATTGATGTTAGTAGTTTAGCTACTTTATTTTCAAATCTATAATTACGAGGTAACTATCTTATTAAGTTGCACCGCTTTTCCATCCGTCAACATCGATATAAAGTGACAAATATGAAGCAATCTTTCATATAGTGTTTCTTTTTCGTGATGGTGTTTTTCGGGTAGAATTTTCAATAACAACTTGTCGTAATTGGTGGCTTTCCCTTCAAAATTATTGTTGTACGCCGTAATGAATTTATCCAATAAATTATTGATGATTTGGTAGCCCGACAATTCTTTTTCAATCACTTCCCGACTTTGATAAATGTTCTTGACACTCAATTTAATAATGTCGTCAATCTGCGCTTTGTATTTGCTTTTGTCGGTTAAAGCATACGGAAATTCGCCTTTCAGAATAGCTTCTTCGTTTTCTATAAAAATACGAACCGCATCGTTGATTAGGTTTCCAATGGCGAGCGCACGGAGATAACTAATGCGATCTTCTTTTGTTGTTAAGGTTTTGTATTTGGCAGTATCAATAGTGTCTTTTACCAATTTGATTAGGTATTCCAGCGCATAATCTTCCGAAACCAAACCTAAGTTTATTCCGTCTTCAAAATCGATAATAGTGTAACAAATATCATCGGCTGCTTCGACCAAATACGCCAAAGGATGACGTTCAAAACCGATATCATTCCCTGATTTGTTTGGAATCAATCCCAATTCATCGGCGACTTCTTTAAAAAAAGCTTTGTCCGTTTGGAAGAAACCGTACTTTTTATCAGCAATGTTTGACGTTGGTTTTTTTGGCAAACTCTCTTTCGGATACTTCATAAACGCTCCCAACACTGCATAGGTTAAGCGACTGCTGCCTTCAATTCCGGGACGCGAACTAGTTAAGACTGAAAATCCGTTGGCATTTCCTTCAAAATCGATAAGGTCTTGCCATTCTTTTGCTGTTAACTGCTCTTTGTATTTTTGTCCTTTTCCGATAGAAAAATATTCGCCAATGGCTTTTTCTCCCGAATGTCCGAAAGGTGGATTTCCAATATCGTGTGCTAAAGATGCAGCGGCTACAATGGCTCCGAAATCATTGGCTTGAAAGCCGTGAACGGCTCCTAAATGCGGGTATTTTTCAATGATTTTTTTACCAACCAATCGTCCTATAGAACGTCCAACGACAGACACTTCCAAACTGTGCGTGAGTCGTGTGTGGACAAAATCGGTTTTAGAAAGTGGAATGACTTGGGTTTTATCCTGCAAACTTCGAAACGCCGACGAAAAAATAATGCGGTCGTAATCGACTTCAAAGCCCAAACGCGTGTCGTCTTGCTCAATGCGTAAACGTTTGCTGGTGTCGCCTTGACGTTTTAGTGATAAGAGTTGTTCCCAATTCATGGCTGGTAGATTTTGCTATAAATTATACTTCTACAGGAGTGCTTCCCAGTTCTTCAAAATCATAAAAAAGACGTTTCTCTTCTTCCAGTGCTGCTTTGTTTACTACATAAGTATCCGATATACTGTCATGCCAACCCCTTGAGTATCCGCCTAAGAATGAAAATTGTTCAAACGGAATCAATCTGCAAAAAGTTCTTTTTAAAATAGTACCCGCATCTGGTTTTGAACCGTCTTCTAAAACTACTATCGTTTTGGTTATAAATTTTCCTATTGTTCTGGATAATAGTATTTCAAAAGTACCATAATACATTATCAAAATGAAAAATCCCAATAAATATCCTTCCCATCTATCCATATTTTCTATCCAATCAACAAAAGAATACATACCTAATAATTCGGATATCAGTACCGCAAGTACGCCTAACAGAATAGTAATTATGTACTGAATAACTAAATCGATAAGGTAATTCGAAATCCGTTGTCCTTGTGTGGCGTATATGTCTTCTGTAATTACAAATTGTTTGGTGTTTTGGCTCTCCATTATTATTTATTTTTTATCGTTGGCCAAAAAGAAATTCTTCGATTTCTTCGGATACAAATTATAGCTTTTATCGCTTGGGTTTTCGATGACGGTTTTGAGGTTGACCTCATCTCCGATTTTAAATTTGGACGCCATTTGATAATCCAATAAGTACTCGCCACAGAAGAAATTTCCGTGTTCGTCTTGTTCTATTTTTCCTGTGTAAACTCCTTTTTCTTTTGACATGGTTTTGTTTTTTGAACGCGGATAACACGGATGTTACGGATAATCGCGGATTTAAAAAATATTTTATTTTTTAGGTGTGTTTAGCCCCGATAGAGCCGATATCCTCGCAACGCAGTGGAGAGATAAAGGCGAAAGCGGGATTAGCTTCAAAAAATCAAAAACAGCCATCTTTGCGACAGCTGTTTTCTTTTCTCTTTGTTCTTTATTCTTTTCTCTAAATTACGATCCACACATTTCACAGTCGTCTGGACCCGAATTTCGAGCCAATTCAATCATGGCTTTGAAATCTTCTGCGGTCATTTCGCCTGTTTCGTTGGGAGCTTGTACTTCTACACCAACAGCTTCTGCTGGTTGTGCAGTTGGTTCGGCTTTTTTATCGTTGTTTAGTGTAAACTTGATGGCATCAACCGCTGCTTTGGTACGTAAGTAATACATTCCGGTTTTTAAGCCGCTTTTCCAAGCATAGAAATGCATTGAGGTAAGTTTGGCGTAATTAGCATCTTGCATGAACAAGTTAAGCGATTGCGATTGGTCGATAAAATACCCTCTGTGGCGCGACATATCGATGATGTCTTTCATCGACATTTCCCAAACCGTTTTGTACAGTTCTTTCAAGTCTTCTGGAATATCCAAAGCTTGAACTGAACCGTTGTTACGCATTAGTTCTTGTTTCAAATCTTCCGTCCACAGTCCGCGTTTTACTAAATCTTCGAGTAAGTGTTTGTTTACTACAATGAACTCTCCAGACAAAACTCTTCTTGTATAAATGTTCGATGTGTACGGTTCGAAAGCTTCGTTATTTCCTAAAATTTGTGACGTAGAAGCGGTTGGCATTGGTGCTACCAAAAGTGAATTTCGCACACCGTGTTCCATTACTTCTTTACGCAAACTTGCCCAATCCCAACGACCAGAAAGCTCTTCGTCTTTGATGTTCCAAAGGTTGTGTTGGAATTCTCCTTGTGAAATTGGTGATCCTTCGAAAGACGAATATGGTCCTTCTTCTTTTGCCATTTCCATTGAAGCAGTTACAGCAGCAAAATACAAGGTTTCAAAAATATCTTGGTTTACTTGTTTGGCTTCTTCGCTGGTGAATGGCAAACGCAACATGATAAACGCATCCGCCAAACCTTGCACGCCCAATCCTACTGGACGGTGACGCATGTTAGAGTTTTCAGCTTCTGGTACTGGATAGTAATTTCTGTCGATTACTTTATTTAAATTGCGTGTTACACGTTTGGTTACTTTGAACAACAAATCGTGATTGAACGCTCCGTTTTCGATGAACATTGGTAAGGATATCGAAGCCAAGTTACACACGGCAACTTCGTCTTCAGCAGTATACTCCATGATTTCGGTACACAAGTTCGACGAACGAATCGTTCCCAAATTCTTTTGGTTTGATTTACGGTTCGCTGCATCTTTGTACAACATGTACGGTGTTCCGGTTTCGATTTGTGATTCGAGAATTTTCTCCCAAAGTTCACGTGCTTTTACTGTTTTTCTTCCTTTTCCAGCTGCTTCGTAGGAAGTGTATAATGTTTCAAATTCGTCGCCATACACGTCGCATAAATTCGGACATTCGTTTGGACACATCAAGGTCCAATGTGCGTCTTGTTCTACACGTTTCATGAACAAATCAGACGTCCACATCGCGAAGAATAAATCACGTGCACGCATTTCTTCTTTTCCGGTGTTCTTTTTCAAATCTAGGAATTCGAAAATATCAGCATGCCATGTTTCTAAATAAATAGCGAAACTTCCTTTTCGTTTTCCGCCACCTTGATCGACATAACGCGCCGTGTCATTGAACACACGTAACATCGGAACGATTCCGTTTGACGTTCCGTTCGTTCCACGAATGTACGAACCTGTAGCACGCACATTGTGAATTGACAATCCGATTCCTCCTGCTGATTGCGAGATTTTTGCGGTTTGTTTTAGCGTATCGTAAATTCCGTCGATGCTGTCGTCTTTCATGGTTAAAAGAAAACACGATGACATTTGTGGTTTTGGCGTTCCAGCGTTGAATAAGGTTGGTGTGGCGTGGGTGAAGAATTTCTTCGACATTAAGTCGTAGGTTTCAATCACCGATTCTAAATCGTTTAAGTGAATTCCGACAGCAACACGCATTAACATGTGTTGTGGACGTTCTACAATTTTACCGTTGATTTTTAATAAATACGAACGCTCTAAGGTTTTGAATCCGAAGTAATCGTAATTAAAATCGCGGTTGTATATGATATGTGAATTTAAAAATTCGGCATTTTCTTGAATAACGTTGTGTACTTCTTCCGAAAGCAAAGGTGCTTTTTGGTTGGTTCTCGGATTTACATAGAAATACATTTCTTTCATCGTTTCTGAAAACGACTTGTTGGTGTTTTTGTGCAGATTGGATACCGCGATTCGCGCTGCTAATTGTGCATAATCTGGGTGAGCGATGGTCATTGACGCAGCGGTTTCGGCTGCAAGATTGTCGAGTTCTGAAGTGGTTACTCCGTCATACAATCCTTCAATTACTCTCATGGCGACTTTTACAGCGTCTACCAAATCGTTCAAACCATAGCACAATTTTTTAATCCTGTCTGTGATTTTGTCAAAGCTTACTGGCTCTTTGTGGCCGTCTCTTTTTACTACGTACATGTTTTGTTGGTTTTGTGAAATAGAAAATCCCTTTGCTATTTCGGGTTATTTGTATAAATTGATTTTTTTAGGACTATGATTTACTTCCTAGCCCTGATGGAAGTGGATATCCTTTTTTATCATCCGGATACGGTGATAAAAAAGATAGGAACGAACAGCAGGAAAATGGTTTCCCGAAAAAGCCCAAGCCATTCGCTTCAAATGATAAAAGAACTAAAAATCGGCGTCGAATGTAATTTTTTGTGAATCGCTGTCGGTGCTCATAACTCCAGCTTTTTGATATTCAGCAACACGTTTTTCGAAGAAATTGGTTTTTCCTTGAAGCGAAATCATGTCCATAAAATCAAACGGATTGGACGAATTGTACTGTCTTTCGCAACCTAATTCTACCAATAATCTATCGGCAACAAACTCTAAATATTGTGTCATTAAAACGGCGTTCATTCCGATTAAACTCACCGGAAGCGATTCGGTAATAAACTCTCTTTCAATGTTTAAAGCATCAACAATAATTTCTTTGATACGCGCTTTTGGCACTTTGTTTACCAAGTGATGGTTGTGTAAATGCACGGCAAAATCGCAGTGAACGCCTTCGTCACGAGAAATTAGCTCGTTAGAAAACGTCAAACCTGGCATTAAACCTCGTTTTTTCAACCAATAAATTGAGCAGAAAGCACCTGAGAAAAAGATCCCTTCCACAGCTGCAAACGCAATTAAACGCTCGGCAAACGAATCGGAAGAAATCCATTTCAAAGCCCAATCGGCTTTTTTCTTGATGGCTGGAAATACATCTAAGGCGTTGAACAATTGTGCTTTTTCGGCTTCGTCTTTTACGTAAGTGTCAATCAACAACGAATAGGTTTCGCTGTGGATGTTTTCCATCATGATTTGAAAACCGTAGAAGAATTTGGCTTCTGGATATTGGACTTCATTTACAAAATTCTCAGCCAAATTTTCGTTTACGATTCCGTCAGAAGCGGCAAAAAATGCCAAAATATGTTTGACGAAATATTTTTCATCGTTGTTTAATTTATTGTTCCAATCGGATAAATCTTGGTGCAAATCGATTTCTTCGGCAGTCCAAAAACTGGCTTCCATTTTTTTGTACCATTCCCATATGTCGTGATGTTTAATTGGGAAAATAACGAATCGGTTTTTATTTTCCTGAAGGATTGGTTCTATCGCAGACATAATTTGAGGAATATTTAAGATTTTTTTAACTTATTTGACTGTTACAAAGATTGTCATTTGAAATGGAAAAAGAAAGCCAAAGTTATTGACAATCGGGTTTAGTTTTTAACAATGTGTAAGAATTTTACTCCTTTCTCTTTTTTACACAACTTATTGTTTAACAATAAGTTAACTTGATGTAAAATTAAAAAAATCCCTAGAAATAAGGGATTTATAGTTATTGGAAATTTGTTTTCGTACTGTTTTCGAAAAGTCGACATTATGAAATTGTAACTAAAAAAACGCAACATTTTTTACATGTTGCGTTTGAAATTTTGAAAACCGATTTCTTATTTATTTATCGTCAGAAATGTAGGTTTTATTTCCGTTTTTATTAATGTAATACGTTCCGCCTCTTGGTCCTGTGAATACTTTTTTACCTTTATAACTTCCGGTAACTTTGTCTTTTACTTTTTTCTCAGCCGATTTTGAAGCGGCGGTTTCTTTCATATCTTCTTTTTCTTCAGCAGGTGTTTTTTTGAAACGTTTGTCTGGCGTTCCGTCTTTTTTCAGTTTAGCTTCTGTTTTGTTAGTTGCTGCTTTTGCTTTTCCTGTTGCTGTAGCGCTGTTTTCTTTAAAACGCTTATCTGGAGTTCCGTCGCTTTTGATTTTAGAAGCCGTTTGTTTTGTTTTGTCTTCGGCTTTCTTAACTGCTTTCTCGGTTTTATCTCCTGCTTTTTTAACTCCTTCTTTGGTTTTATCAGCTCCTTTTTTGACAGCCGACTCGGTTTTATTAGCTACTTTTTTTACTGCTGTTTCCGTTTTGTTGGCAGCTTTTTTTACAGCAGTTTCGGTTTTATCAGCGGCTTTTTTAATTTTCGCTTTTGTTTCTTGAGCATAAAACGCCGTAGAGAAAACAAAAATCAGACATAATGCAATTAGTTTTTTCATAATGGTTTTTTAATTTAGGTTATCAATACTTAAAATTAATAAATTTATTCACATCACACACATTCTGTTATAATAAAATTATGAAAGTTTCTAAAAATATGCGCGCAACTGCACACTTCCCGTATGAATAGTAGCGCTAGTTTCACTTTTTCTGCCTTGGTAATTGACATTGACATCCAGATATTGTGTGAGGTTTTTTTGGATGAGCAATCGCCATGTTTGGTTTTTACCAGGTTGCAATCCTTCGAGCATTTGAAAACCTACTGCCGACAAACTGTTTCCAGTATACGCATTGTTGTAAAAAGAAAATTCTCCATTGGCGGTAAATTGCTTTTTACCCGAATACGTAAACGACGTGCCGAAACGGTTTTGTGTTAGGAGTTCGTTATTGCCAATTTGGTTTTCCTTTTTTTGGAATTCGTAAAACACATCCCAACTGGTATTTTTTGAAAACAGGTAAGCAATTTTTGGCGCCAATTGATAACCGTTGATTTCGTAATTTCTCGACGCATAGCTGTCAGAACTTATCGTAGAAAAAATCGTTTTTCCAGACAACGTAAGCAACCAACTCTTATCCAACAAATGCAAATACTGCAGTTGGTGCGATTTGTTTTTGCTTTCTAGCAAACCAATCGAAAGTAAATTTCGCGTTCGGCTTGTTATATAGGTATAGGTTGTGGAATGTTTTTGCTTGCCGCGATTGAAAAAGAAGCTATTTCTAAAACTGGCATTCAATCCCAACAAATTGCTTTCGTCAGTTGAAAAAGGATCGAGATCAAAATTATCACTGTCACGAATGATTTTTCGATCGGTCAAAAACGAGGTTTGATTGTAAAAATAGGAAAGGAATTCTTTGAATCCAGTTTCATTTTGCCAGATAGACGGATTCAACGTCAGCGACAACGAGAATTTATTTTGATGTGTTTTAACAAAAATCTGATTCGGAAGAAATACTCTGACATACTTCGCCAAATCGGGAAACGGAGCCACTTCAAACTCTTGTAACTCTTGTATTCCGTTATTGTTGTAGTCGTTCCACATGTAAACACCTTGTCCGGGTTCGACTTCGAGATAAGTGAATTCTTGTTGCGCGATGGTCCCCGAATTGGTTTCGTAAGCTGTTGTCAATTGTATGAATTGTTTGAAAAAACTATCGCTGTAAAGTATTCTGGAATTGAGTGACGGCTCGCTTTTTCGAGAAGGATCTTCATAGTCGAGTGTTCGGTAATTCACAAAAACCGACAAATCTCTGAGTGTGGTTTTGAACAATCTTGATTTTATGTAATACGAATTGGAGGTGTTTACTCTTTTCACAAATCCGTTTTGCAAACTGTCATTTTTTCGCAGTAAATAGCCCATTTCGGCGTACACTTTCGTGGAATCGCCGCGACCGACAAATGCTCCATATTCTGAAAATTTCTGACTTAAAGCTGATAATTGTTGGGTTGCTGCTATCCGTTCTTCGTTGTTTTCCAATCGGAAACTGCCTCCAACCCAATTCTTTTTGAAATGGTATTTGGTTTGTGTTTCTGAACGGATAAACTGGGTTTTAGAATACGTTCCGTCTGTTTTTAAAGCACTGGAATTGTTTTGAAACACCCAACTTTTCGTTTTGTAAAGTCCGTTTACAACATGTCGTGTTCCCGAGAAACTTTTAGAAAAATCGAGGGTTTCCAATTGGTATTTGGCAAATCCTTTTTCGGGAAATTTGAAATCCAATCCTGTAGTCAAAAAACTTTGGTTGCCAATGGTAGAGGTTAAATTCCAATCGCGGTCAAATTCGATGGTAAACAAGCGTTCGACCGTTTTAAAATTTTGCTGAATCAATTGGTAATTAGCGAAAGCATCGACGGTGAATTTTTTGGAGAACAACCGCTGTTTGACATTGATTTTCCCAGCCAAGCCTTTATTATCGGTATCATCCAAAGTCGAATACAAATTTTTATCGTTGTTGCTGACACCCAATTCAAAATCGACACTTGTTTTTTCAGACGGATTGTATTTTCCTAAAAGGGTGGCAATTTGAAGTTTAGTAGGCGCAATCAAACGCGTGATGGGTTCGTAGTTTCCTTGTGGAATTCCGGCAATTGGCGCAACGTATTGGTAAATTTTTCCAATCGCTTGACTATTGGTTAAAATGTAATTTCCAAGATTGTTTCCGACCAATAGAAATTTGACATTAAACAAAACATCGTTGGGATTATTAGAATATTCAAACGTTTCCACCAGACCAACAAACACTTTTTTATACAGGATTTTATTTTCAGAATACACATCTTCGTAGGCGGATGGTGCCGTCATTAAATCGGGATTATCACCAGCATTTACAAGCACTTGCACTTGTTGTTCTGATAAATTTTGCTGTAGTGGTTGGTTTTTTACATCGTTTTCAGAAAAGATGTAACCGCTTAAACTCCACTTTTCATTTTGATGATCGACGCCACCATACGTAACAAAACGAGTAAAATTCCGATCCGAAAATTGGTATTCAATCACAATCCGCATTTCCGAATTGATAGGAAAAAGCGACGTAAATGTAATTTCTCCAGCATTGTAATCGATGGTGTAATCGTTGTTTTCACCGCGTTCTTTTAAAATTCCGTTGACATACACACGTTCAGAACCCGAAATCACCAAGACATACAATTCGCCATTGTTACCTCGCAATTTATAAGGCCCTTGATTGCCTTCTTGACCTGTAAAATTACTTTTTGCGTATTGACCGCGAACCAACGAACCAGAAGCGAAAATTTCGGTTTTATTGCCTTCCGAACCCAATGAAAATCGCGACGACAATCCTTGTACTTTTTTGTTGAAATTTAAAAATTTCGATTGACGGTTTTCCAAAAACAAATCGCCTGCACGAATGCTCCAAGTCTTGGTAAATAATTCGATAAACACCTGGTCAAATTCGTCTAATTTTTGCGAATAGCCATTGTCTTGCAACGGAATATTGCTGTCTTGAATGGAAGCCCGAAGCGATACTTTATCGGAAATTTTTCCTGTAATCTGCAAATCGAGATTGGAATTTACGGTCGTATTTTGATTGTTTCCAACGGTAATACCACGTGTAATACTTCCCGAAGTGGTTAATCCGTCAAAGGGTTTGAAGGTATTTAGTTTATTGTTTTTTACCGCGTACAACTCGCCACTTTCATTGGGTACGACTTGAGCTTTATCATAAACCGAATAGGTTTTGGTAACAAAATCGGGATAATTTAAATAGCTAATGGAAAGTGAATCGGTAGCGATGAAATTCTCTTTGAAGAGTAATGTTCCTTTTTGAAAATTTACTCTGTAGAAGGTCGAATCAATTTCGTTACCTGATTTATCAAAAATTTTAAAGAAATTCTTGTTGATGCTTTTATTTTCGACAGCGATCGTATCTTTTGAAAAGGCGATTTTTTTATTGGCGTAAGTGGGTTTGATTTCTTGCGCAAAAACGCTAGAAAATCCAAAGATTAAAATCCATAAAAAATACTTTTTAAGCATAAATACTATAACTCATAAAGTTCAAAAGTAGTATTTATAATTGGAAAAAATGAAAGTGTACTTATGATAAAAACAACCCAATAGTATTACATTGATTGGGCAATCACATTATGAGATACTTCCTTCGTCAGCATGACAAGATTGCGTAATTACTCCTTCGTTACAATCTGCATTGTTTCTCTTGATATCTGTTTTAGTAAAACTTTTTTGTCTTTTTCGACCATTTCGGCAGCTTCTTTGGTAAAATGTCGGATGGTGAAAAGCGATACGTTTTCGTTGTAGGAAACTTTGAATTTTTTAGAAAGTATGTTTTTCAATTCGTTGAAATTTCCGAATTTATCTTCAATACACACCGAAAAACTAATAGCCGAATTTTGAATCAAGCTCACTTTCATTTTAAACTGATGGAAGAGCATGAAAATTTCGCTGATGTTTTCTTCCATAATAAATGAAAAATCGATGGACGAAAGTGAAAGCAATAATTGGTCTTTCTTTACAATAAAACACGACGCTTTTGGTTCTAAATCATCCCCCTTTGCAACGCTAGTTCCGGGTAATGTTGGATTCAAAAATGATTTTACATAAAGCGGAATTTCCTTTCTTTGCAATGGCTGCAAGGTTTTAGGGTGAATAACTGTAGCACCGTAAAACGCCAATTCTATCGCTTCTCTGTAGGAAATTTGATTCAATAAGATGGCGTTTTCAAAATAACGCGGATCGGCATTTAAAACCCCTGGAACGTCTTTCCAAATCGTTACGCTTTCGGCACTTAAACAATAAGCAAATATCGCCGCAGTATAATCGGAGCCTTCACGACCTAAAGTTGTGGTAAAACTATTCTCGTCAGAACCCAAAAATCCTTGAGTAATGTTGAGTGTTTTCTTCTTTACGTTTTTAGAAATTAACTTTTGTGTTTGCTCCCAATCGACATTGGCATCGCGATAGGTAGCGTCGGTTTTGATAAAATTTCGCACATCGAGCCAGTTGTTTTTTAATCCGATATGGTTAAAATAGTGACTTACAATAGTGGTCGAAATGATTTCTCCAAAACTCACCACTTGGTCGTAAACAAAATTATAATTGGGCGATTTATTGTGACTTAAAAAATAATCCAAATCGGCAAAATGATCATTCACCACTTTAAAAGCTGCGTTATTTTCATCTTCGAAAAGTTCGAGTAAAATTTGATTGTGGTATTTCTTGACGTCTTGGATTGACGATTGCAATTCGTTCGATTTATCAAAATAATTTTTGATAACCACTTCAAAAGCATTCGTTGTTTTTCCCATTGCCGAGATGACTAAAAGTACATCATCGTGTCCTACTTTTTGTAAAACAGCTGCTACATTTTTTACACCATCGGCATCTTTCACCGATGCACCACCAAATTTGAATATTCTCATTTTTTATTTCAGATTTTAGAATTCTGATTTTAGATTTATTTTTTATTTTTCTCAAGAAATACATTAATGCCTGACTCGTCCATATGAACGACACGCCAATCGTCTAAGATTTTCGCACCTGTTTTATTGTAAAAATCAATTGCGGGTGTGTTCCAATCGAGGACATTCCATTCGATTCTGCGCACGTTATCGCGTTTTCCTTGTGCGATGATTTCACTGTATAAGGCAAATCCGGCTCCGGTTCCACGTTGGTTTTCACTAACGATTAAATCTTCAAGATGGAGCGTTTTTCCTTTCCATGTAGAATAGCGGTAATAATACAACGCAATTCCGATTATCGTAGCTTTTTCTTCGGCAACCAAACATTGAAACAACGGAGTATTTGAAAAACCATCGCGAATCAAATCGTCGACAGTAATCACAACTGCATCGGGTTCTTTTTCGAAAGTTGCCAATTCCTGAATTAAATCAAGAACCGATTGCATATCGTTTTCAGTCGCTTTGCGGATAATCATGGATTATTTTTTCTTTTTTGTTGTTGCTTTCTTTTTAGTTGTTGCTTTTACCACAACTGCTTTGTTGTTGATTGGTTTTTGTACGTACGCTTTGTACAATCCGTCGGCAATGGCTCTGTTTTTTGCTTTTTCTGCTCGTTCCTTTGGATCGGGATGCGAACTCATCATTCTAGTTAAAAAATCGGAAGCTGCGTTCTCGTTCTGACTTGCTAAAAGTGCAAACGCCGATTCCACTGCATTGACATCGTATTTATTTCGTTTCATAAAATCATACGAATACATATCGGCTTCTGATTCTTGCATTCGGCTGTGTCTGCTGTCCAACATGGCATTTCCTATTTGTCCCAATTGACCGTCAGTTAAAGCGGCAATTTTATCCGATTGGGAAGAAACTGCGCCTACTAAAGCTGCTTTTCTGTAGGCTGCTTTCATTGCGTCTTTGGTATCTTCGTTGGCTACATGTCCGATTTCATGTCCGATTACAGCTAACAATTGATTGTCGTCCATAATGTCCATTAAGCCCGAAAAAACACGAACGCTTCCATCAGCGGTAGCGAATGCATTTATATCTTTAGTTAAATAGACTTTATAATTTAATGCCAATCCGTTTTCATTGGCATGTTTTCCGAAGATGCGATTTAATCGCAACGTATACCCGTCTTTTGGTCCAGCAACCACATTGGTAGAATCCATTTTTCTTACTGCTGCACTCGATAATTTTGCTGCTTCAGCATTGGTAAACGTAAAACTTGCCACACCGCTTTGTAAAGCGCCCATTGCTTTTTCGCCTAAATCGATTTGTGCATTGGTTTCGGTTGAAGAGAAAAATCCAACCAACAAGAAAAGAAATACTGCTTTTGACTTCATAAAATTATTTTAAAAAATTGAACGACAAAGATAAAATAAGTTTGCGAATTTTTATACGGTTTAAATTTCACTGTTTTCAATTCCGTTTTAATAAAAAAACCGATATTTGCATACACGAGGTCATACAACTAAATTGACGAAATAAACAACTACAACTATTTCTTTATGGAAGCACGCAATACAACTTTAGGAGAATTTATTATTGAGAATCAGAATGCTTTTCAATACTCGTCAGGTGAATTATCTCGAATTATTAATTCCATCCGATTGGCAGCCAAAGTAGTGAGTTATAAAGTAAATAAAGCAGGTTTGGTTGATATTGTTGGTGCAGCCGGCGAACAAAATATTCAAGGCGAAGACCAGCAAAAATTGGATGTGTATGCGAATGAAGTGTTTATTCAAACGTTGATTAATCGTGAAATTGTATGCGGAATTGCCTCAGAAGAAAACGATGATTTTATTACCGTTGCCGGAGGCGATAGAAGTCACAGTAACAAATATGTCGTTTTAATGGATCCATTAGATGGCTCTTCCAACATTGATGTTAATGTTTCTGTTGGAACAATTTTTTCGGTGTATCGAAGAATTACACCTGTAGGAACTCCGGTTACTTTAGCTGATTTTTTACAACCAGGAACCCAACAAGTAGCTGCGGGTTATGTTATTTATGGTACTTCAACAATGTTGGTATATACAACTGGACATGGCGTAAACGGATTTACTTTGAATCCGGCAATTGGTACTTTTTATCTTTCGCATCCGAACATGCAATTCCCTAAAAACGGAATTATTTATTCTATAAACGAAGGAAATTATGTGCATTTTCCGCAAGGAGTTAAAAATTATTTGAAGTATTGTCAGTTGGAAGAAGATGATCGTCCGTACACGTCACGCTATATTGGAAGTTTGGTTTCGGATATTCACAGAAACATGATAAAAGGTGGAATCTATATTTATCCGACCAGTTCTAAAGCACCGAATGGAAAACTGCGTTTGCTATACGAATGCAACCCAATGGCATTTATTGCAGAGCAAGCAGGTGGAAAAGCGTCGGATGGTTTTAATCGCATCATGGAAATCCAACCAACCGAATTGCACCAACGCGTTCCTTTCTTTTGTGGAAGTTATAATATGGTGGAGAAGGCTGAGGAGTTTATGAAGAAAGAATAAAGACCGCTTCGCTGATAGATGAAAGAGAATAGACTTATCTAATTTCAAACAAAAATTTTCTTAGAAAGATTTTCGGAGCTTCGAAGAAAGCCGAAAATAAAATAAAAACTTCGCGACTGGAATCGGCCTTTGGATTTGCAGGCGAGTGTCAAATATTTGAAGCATCCGTAAAATTAAAAGCTGTTTGAGCGTAGCGAGTTCTTTTAATTTAGGATGCAAGAATAAATTTGACCGCCGAAAATACTTGGCCTTGATTTTTTTGTTTCTTTTTTCATCAAGGAAAAAAGAAATAGCCCGGATTGAAAGCGATATCCTTTTGCGAAGTGCAACGGAGCAAAAGATAAAGCAGAAAGCTGGAAATAGCTTCTAATAAAAAAACCGCCAATCTCACGAAAGGCGGTTTTTTATTTACTCTTTAATTTCATTTCCTTGATTGTCAAAGAAACGGTATTCTAAATACGTGTAAGCGTCACGAGGTATGATTTTCACCCACTTTTTATGT
>JAZKGN010000108.1:0-16442 GCA_040385945.1 Bacteroidota bacterium | reverse complement strand
CCACTTTTTATTTCGGCTTTTATCAAACTGATGATGATTTCTTTTTCGGTGTCTTTTGCCAAAAGCATTTTGAATAACTTGACTGTAGCAAGTGCATCACCACTCGCTCGGTGGCGGTCACTAACCGGAATTCCGAGAGCGCGAACCAATTTTCCTAAACTGTAGGAAAGCTGATCTGGAATTAATTTTTTTGACAATTCGACCGTACACAGTGTTGGTTTTATATAATCGTATCCCAAACGTTTGAATTCGGTGCGTAAAATTCGGTAATCAAATGACGTATTGTGCGCCACAAGAATGCAACCTTCGGTAATTTCGATAATGCGTTTGGCTACTTCAAAAAATTTAGGAGCCGAGCGTAACATGGCATTGTTGATTCCGGTTAACTTAACAACGAATGGCTGAATGGGTTTTTCGGGATTGACCAAACTGATAAATTGATCCACCACTTCGTGACCGTCAAATTTATAGATGGCGATTTCAGTAATTCCTTCTTCGTTGAATTGTCCTCCGGTGGTTTCTATGTCGAGTATTGCGTACAAATTCAGTGCTCTGTTTTAAATAAAATTATCTTCCTCCAAATATACTACTTCCAATCCGAACCATCGTACTTCCACAATCAATTGCCAGTTGGTAGTCGCCCGACATCCCCATTGAGATAATTGATAATTGACAATTAACAGTTGATAATGATCTGGTTTTATCGAAAATGTTTTTAAGATTGGAAAACTCTTTTTTAATTTGGTTTTGATTGCTTGTAAAAGTTGCCATTCCCATCAAGCCAATAATGTTGATGTTTTGAAGTTGTTTGAATTCGGCTGATGTTAGTATTTCAGTTAATTCTTTTTCATCGAGACCGAATTTGGTTTCTTCTTCGGCAATATATATCTGAAACAAACAGTCAATAATTCGATGGTGTTTTTTTGCTTGTTTGTCAATTTCTTGAAGCAATTTCAAACTGTCCACACCATGAATCAAACTCACATATTCTGTCATGAATTTGACTTTGTTGGTTTGAACATGTCCAATCATGTGCCACTGAATATCTTTTGGCATTTGTTGCCATTTATCGGTCATTTCTTGGATTTTGTTTTCACCAAAAATGCGTTGTCCAGCCTCATAAGCTTCCATTAAGTCAGCCACAGGTTTGGTTTTAGAAACGGCTACTAATGTTACACTTTCTGGAAGTGTGGATTTTATTTGAAGTAAATTATTTTTTATTGACATTTTCAAATTTTCAAATTGGAACATTTCCAAATTACAATTCATATACCATCAATCCGCTTCTAAACTTCGGTTCGATATACGTACTTTTTGGAGGCATAATCAAATTGTTATCTGCCAACGCTTTGATTTCGGAAATATCAGAAGGGTAGAGCATAAATCCAACTGCAAATTCGCCTTCGTCAACCAATTCTTTTAAAGTTAAAATGGATTGTTTCCCTGGAATGTATTCGATGCGTTCGTCGTTTCGTAAATCTTCTATTGCCAATAACGGAAGCAACACTTTATCGTATAAAATTTGTGCATCCAAATTGGCTAAGATCGAATTATCTTTAGTCTCTTTTTTATAGAAAAGTGCATAAAAACTACCATCCAAATACATTCCGAATTCAAACTTGTTTTGAGGTTTCCACAATTCTTGCTCTTTCGATTTGATGATGAAATGCTCCGATAATTTCAGTAAGAAATCAGCTTTTGAAAATCCGTTTAAATCGCGAATGATTCGGTTGTATTCGTATATTTTGACATTGCTTTCAGCAATCAAAAAACTCATGAAATAGTTCAGATGTTCGTTGCCCAAATGTTTGTCTTGTTCGTATAATAGTTCTGCAGAAGCCGAACGGTGGTGTCCATCGGCTATGTATAATTCTGGAATCTCAGCAAATTTATTTTGTAACCAATTGATTTCAGTATCAGTTTCTACTTTCCAAAGCGTGTGTTTTTCTTTGGTAGTTGTTGAAAAATGATAAATGGGTTGCTCTTTTTTCTTTTCAGAAATCCATGAATTGATTTCAGAATTATCAGGATAGGTCATCAAAACAGGTTCGGTATTGAACTCAGTCTGATGCAAATAATCTTTAAATAATTCGACACGATATTGCAGTGTGTCTTCGTGTTTTTTGATGACATTGTTTTTGTAATCTTCTATAGAAGTCCCAGCTACAATTCCGGTAAACGATTGTGTTTTAGTCTGAATTTCATACAAAAAGAAAACGGCTTTGTCTTCTTCTAGAAAAACGCCTTCATTTTTGAAATCTTGGTATTTGTGAGCGACAGCTTTAAAACGTTTGTCTAAGGTTATTTTTTGCGCATGAGCGTAAGCTGGGTTAATTACGTGTAAAAACGAATACGGATTAAAATCCAACCACGAAGCGAGTTCGGTTGGTGAATAATCATCGTAATTGCGACACGTAACTAAAGCCACTTTATCTGGAGTGGGGCGAACCGCTTTGAAGGGAATTATTTTGCTCATTTAATCAATTAACCATTGTTAATTATTTTGAAAATTGTTTAGAAACTTTTTCTGCTTTTTTACTTTCGCTATAATCGTAAAATCCTTCTCCCGATTTTACGCCGAGTTTTCCAGCCATAACCATATTTACTAACAATGGACAAGGGGCATATTTTGGATTTTTAAATCCGTCGTACATTACGTTTAATATCGATAAACAAACGTCCAAACCAATAAAATCCGCCAATTGAAGTGGACCCATTGGATGTGCCATTCCGAGTTTCATTACTGTATCGATTTCTGAAACTCCAGCAACACCATTGTACAATGTTTCTATTGATTCGTTAATCATTGGCATTAAAATTCTGTTGGCTACAAAGCCTGGATAATCATTTACTTCGGTTGGTGTTTTTCCTAATTTAATCGATAAATCCATGATGATTTTGGTTACTTCGTCGGAAGTGTTGTAACCACGAATGATTTCGACCAATTTCATAATTGGCACCGGATTCATAAAATGCATTCCGATTACCCTTTCTGGATGTACCACTTGAGCTGCAATTTGTGTAATTGATATGGACGACGTGTTGGTTGCTAATATCACATTATGATCACAAACATCACTTAATTGTTTGAAGATGTTCATTTTTAAAGCCACATTTTCTGTCGCAGCCTCTACTACCAAATCGGTTCCGACAACTCCATCTTTAACATCGGTATAGGTGATGATATTTGCAATGGTTTTATGTTTGTCGTCTTCAGAAATAACGCCTTTTGCGACCATTCTATCCAAATTGGAAGCAATTGTTGTCATGCCTTTTTCCAATGATTTTTCGGAAACATCAATTAGTTTTACGGTAAAACCGCTTTGTGCAAAAGTGTGAGCAATTCCGTTGCCCATGGTTCCTGCGCCGATTACAGCTATTGTTTTCATATTCTGATTAAAAGATTTAATGATTTAAAATTGAAAGATTATTTCTCCATGCTGTCAATAATCATATAGGCTACACGCAACGCTTCTGTTCCGTCTTCCAAAGTTACAATAGGAGTTGTGTTATTGTTGATGGCAGCTGCAAACGATTCCAATTCATCTAAGATGGCATTGTTGGGCAACACTTCGGGATTGGCAAAATAAATTTGCTTCTTTTCGCCTTCAGCATTTTGTAAAATCATGTCAAAATCACCGGGAACTTGTGGCGCTTCTTTCATTTTAACTACTTCACAGATTTTATCTAGATAATCAACAGATATGTAAGCATCTTTTTGAAAGAAACGAGATTTACGCATGTTTTTCATCGAAATTCTACTCGAGGTAATATTGGCAACACAACCATTTTCAAATTCAATTCGGGCATTGGCAATATCGGGTGATTGACTTAAAACTGAAACTCCACTTGCGTTGACTTTGACCACTTTCGATTTTACGACACTTAAAATAGCATCGATATCGTGAATCATCAAATCTAAAACCACAGGAACATCGGTGCCACGAGGATTGAATTCGGCCAATCGATGGGTTTCGATAAACATCGGACTTTCAATCATTTCTTTCACAGCAGTAAAAGCAGGATTGAAACGCTCAACATGACCAACTTGACCTTTTACATTATATTCTTTTGCTAAAGCGATGATTTCTTCAGCTTCTTCAACAGTAGTAGCAATGGGTTTTTCAATAAAAACATGTTTCCCTGATTTGATAGCAACTTTGGCACATTTATAATGTGAAAGAGTTGGTGTTACAATGTCGATAACATCTACAGCATGGATTAATCGGGCAATAGTGTCGAATTGTTTGTAGCCAAATTCAGCTTCGATTTTGGCTCCGTTTTCTTGATTTTCGTCATAAAAACCAACTAATTCGTAGTTGGATGATTGTTGTAATAAGCGCAAATGTATTTTTCCGAGGTGACCAGCACCTAAAACACCAACTTTTAACATAATGAAGTATTTTTTATTTAGCTTCGCACCGTTCGCTTTGGCTTAGGGGCATAACTTTGGGCTTTTAGCCTCTTAGTCAACAAAAATAGCAATTAATTGATAATTGCTTCGCCTGTTCGGAAATAAATTTTCCTCGAGTGATAATTGATAATTGATAATTTGTTTGCTATTTTTACGAGCACAAAATTAAAACCCCAATTGAAAGATACAAGCAAACATCAAGGACTTCGAAATCAATTAGCTAAACTATTGGAAGAAAAAGGAATAAAAGATAAAAATGTTTTGGAAGCCATTAAAAAAATTCCGAGACATTTGTTTCTCAATTCTAGTTTTGAAGATTTTGCATACCAGGATAAAGCCTTTCCCATTGCGGCAGGACAAACCATTTCACAGCCTTATACGGTGGCTTTTCAGAGTCAGTTGTTGCAGGTGAAAAAAGGAGATAAAATTTTAGAAATCGGAACAGGAAGTGGTTATCAAACGGCTGTTTTGTGTTTGTTGGGAGCCAAAGTATATTCGGTAGAAAGACAAAACGAATTGTTTAAAACAACGTCTATATTATTGCCGAAATTAGGCATTCGTCCGAAGCATTTGTCATTTGGAGATGGTTATAAAGGCTTGCCGAATCACGCTCCATTTGACAGTATTATAGTTACAGCTGGCGCACCTATTATTCCGAAACCTTTAATGGCACAATTAAAAATAGGAGGTAAGCTTGTGATTCCGGTTGGTGAATCCGATCAAATCATGACCATGCTCATTCGTAAAAACGAAACCCAATTTGAAAAGCATGAATTTGGCGACTTTAAATTTGTCCCTTTGTTAGAAAATAAAAATTAATTTCAATCAAAATAAGTATCTAAAATAGTTTTATGAAAAAAATTATAGCCCTTTGTATATTGTTGACGCAGTTTGTGACTGCTCAAACCGCTGAGAAAAAAGTATGGGATTTGTTATTAGCCAATAAACGAGTTGAGGCTCGTAAGTTATTCAATAAAGATTTAAAAGCTTTGATGGATACAAAAGTCGATTATTTTTTACTTGATAAAATTATGGAAGTAGAAAACGGTCAAATAGATTTTGATGAAACTTTTGTTCAAACGTTAGAGAAATTTCCAGAGAGCAAATATTATTTATGTTCTCTTTTTAAAAGTCAATTTATTGCCGATGACATACAAAGTATGGGCTATAATGATTTGCTGTATAAAAAATTAGATTATTTGGCAACATCACCGGTTTTTAAAGACGATCCTATTGTCATTTATAATAAAGCCGCTGCTGATCGAAATAGAAAAAATTATGCTAGTTTTAATGACTACATCAAGCGACTTAATGCAATAAGAGAATGGCAATTGTGTGGTGTATTTGAAAATCTGAATGATAGCGGAATCGAAATCGAATACGAACCAGAATTATACGCAAAAAATGATAAAGAGTTTGATGCCAATAGCAACGGAAAAGTAGGCTGGTACAATCCAACTGTTCCTCAAAATGAAGGTTATCAAACCTTTTCTAATGAAAATGAGTATGGAAATGGAATCATGTATTCGCAAATTTTTGTTGAAAATCAAGAGGAAAGAGATGTGGTATTGAATTTCGGAATGAGTGCTTCAATGAAAATTTTTGTCAACGATGTGGAAATATATGTAAATACTTTAAATAAAGGATCTGATTTAAATGCTTTTCGCCTCAAAATTAAGTTGCCAAAAGGAATGAATAGGTTGTTGGTAAAGTCTTCTATAACAAGTGGTAACAACTATTTCTTTGTTTCTTTATCAGATAATTTGAACAATAAAATTGAAGGGTTAAAATATTTCAATACCTATAAAGAATACAACAAATCGACTTTAGCATCACTGAATGTAGAAGAATTGACACCCGATTTCGAAAATTATCTAAATAAAAAAATAGCAGAAAATCCAAGTCAAGAATTGTATAAATTTCTTTTGTATGATGCTTACATTCATAATAGAAAATTAGAGTTAGCACATAATGTTATTGAAGATTTAGATACTAGATATCCAAATTCTTCGATGGTTAAAGTGCGATTGGCTAATTATTATTCGCTTAAGAATGATAATGCAAAAGTGGATGAAATCAATAAAAATATCGAAGTACAAGATAAAGAGTACTACTATACGCTTTTGACCAAAGCACAAGATAACGATTGGTTGAAAACGATAAATATTGTAGAACTTGAAAAGTTACGAGACAATGCAAAAAAATTCCCAGCACCAGTTATCGGATTGCTATTTGATTTTTTAATCAATGCAAGAAACTCTAATATAACGGAGCTGATGGCTACGACAAATAAAATTTTAGAAGTCTCTCATAACAGTGAATTTTACATTACCACATTTGCTCCATTGTTTGATTCGCTTGAAAAAAACAAAGAAAAAACGATAAAAATGTTGGAAGACTTGACACAAAAAAGTGAAAATTTTTCGGCAATGTCACAATTGGTTTCGTATTACAAAGATGCGAATAGAAAAGAAGATGAAAAGAAATTATTCTTAGAACGTTCAAAGAATTACCCGTATTTTACTGGAGTTGCTTCCGATTATATCAACATGTTGACTAATGAGAAAAAATATGCAGAAGCACTTGTAGAGATTGACAAAGCCTTAGGTCTTTTTCCGTATTCGTATTATCTTTTAGAGAAAAAAGGAATGGTATATAACTACATGTCCAACTTAAAAGAAGCCGAAAAATACATCCGTCTATCGTTGATGCACAATTCTGAAAACAGCACCTTGAGAAAGCAGCTATACGATATTACAAAAACACCTGATGAAATCGAACAAGTTGCAGTAAAAAACATTTATAACGTAATCAAAGAAAGAAGAAATTCTAAATTGAAAAGCGATTACGGCGTTGTTGTTTTATTGGATGAATACATCGTAAATATCTTGCCTGAAGGCGGATGAAAATCGAAAGTTGTTTTTCTTTATGAAATTACTGCAGAAAATGGTGTTGAGCAATTAAAAGAGTATAGCTTATCTAGTTATACCACACTTTTGAAATCGGAGATTGTTAGAGCAGATGGCTCTATTACACCAGCAGAAGAAGGTTCGGGAACGCTTGTGTTTTCTGATTTGAAAGTCGGAGATGTAATTTATATTGAGTACGAAGATTTTGATATTAACACAGGAAGATTTTACAAAGACTTTAATTTGAGTTGTTATTTCAATAGTAATTACCCAGCAGTTGAAGCTATTTTTTGTTTAATTCACCCTAGTGACACACAGTATCTGTCGGCATTTAAAAATGGTGAAGTTCCGTCAACAACCAAGAAAGTCAATAATAAAACGTGTACGATTTGGAAAAAAAGTAATGTGCCAGCTCTTCCTTTAAATGAAAATTTTTCATTTGCTTACAGCGATTTGAATAATTCGATTAAAGTGAGTACGATTAAATCATGGAAAGAAATTTCAAATTGGTATGCCGATTTAGTGAAGAAAAATCTCGAATTGGATAAAATCACTAAAAACACTTTCCAACAAATTTTCCCTTCAGGTGTCTCGTCACTTTCTGAAAATCAAATAGCCGAAAAAATTTATGCGTATATTGAAGATAACATTACTTACAGTTCACTCGATTTCAGACAAAGTGGTTACGTGCCACAAAAACCTTCAAAAACCATAACTACTAAGCTTGGTGATTGTAAAGATGTCTCGACACTTTTTGTTGCTCTTTCAAAATTTGCTGGTTTAAAGTCGAATTTAGTATTGGTTTCTACGAATGATAACGGATTTAAAAACATGCCATTGCCAGCAGTAGATTTTAACCATTGTATTGTAAAAGTAACCCTTGATAAAAAGGATTATTTCCTTGAATTGACCGATAAGTATTTGCCTTTCAAAGCCTTGCCAAGATCGCTTTATAAAGCAAACGCATTGGTAATTTCTTTTGATAAAGCCGAAAATGAAAATGCAAAGTTAATCAGCATCAATTTTGACAATGCCATAAACAGCAAAGTAGAGACAAAAACGGTAGTTGAAATATCAGATAATGCTAAGAAATTTGTAAATCAAAATACCTTGTTTGGTTCTGTAAAATCGTATTACAGTGAACTTTTTTCAAGTGCTACTTCTGAAGATGTTAGAAAAAAATCATTAGAAGATTTATATAACAGTCGATTGAGTAAAAATATCAGCTTGCAATCGAGTAAATTATTGACCAATGTGAACTATGATGATAAAATTAGTTTTCAAACCGAATTTATTATTAATGAGCGAATTCAAGCAGTTGGGAACCTTAAAATTACAGAATTACCGTTTTTAGACAGAGTAATTACAAGAGATATTATTTCGGCAGAAACTAGAAATTATGATATTAATTATATCGATTATGAAGATACTAACGAGTACAATAACGAAACAGTATTAAAAGTTGAAGAAGGGAAAAAGTTTACTGAAATTCCGGAAAGCAAAATTCTAAAATATAAAAACTACGAATATTCTATAAAATTTGAACTTGAAAAACCAAATTTATTAAAAATTAATCGCGCTGTAAAAACGTCTTGGGATACGATTCCAGTAGCTGATTACGCCGATTTTAAGAAGTTTGTAGAAGAAGTTATTGCAGTTGAAGAACAAATAGTTGGATTCAAATAAAAAACTATTGCTTTATAATAGCAAGATAACGCTCTAGACTTTCTTTTTCGGTTTGTGCAATACAAACTAAAAAATCTTCTTTGTTTTGAGTGGTTTGTGCTGTTTCTAGCGCTTGATAATAGCTAATGCGAGTATCGTAATCACCTTTGATGTTTGCAATTACGTAGCCATTTTGGAGTAAAATGAGATTCATAATTAGACGAGACGTTCTTCCATTGCCATCTATAAAAGGATGAATGGTAACCAAACGCTCGTGCATTTCAGCCGCCAAAACAACAGGATGTAATTTGCTTTTGTTTTCTTCAAACCACATAAAATAGTCTTCCATTTCTTTGCCAACTAAATACGGTTGCGGAGGCAAATGAGCACTTCCTTTTATCATGACTTGAACACGACGATAACGACCAGCATCTTCTGGAATTATACCACGAAGAATAAGATTGTGTATCGATAATAATTCTCTTTCGTTAAACGGAAAATTGCGCTCCATCAGTTGTTTAATGTATCCAATTGCCTCTTGATGGTTGATGGCTTCTAGGTGTTCGCGCATGCTTTTTCCAGAAATGGTTAATCCTTCGTTGATGACCAAATCGGTTTCACGAAGCGTTAAAGTGTTTCCTTCGATACGATTACTTTCAAAAGTATATTCTAATTCTAAGGCTTGTCCAATTCTAAAACTATCAAACTCACGAAAATCATCTAGCGTTTTCTTTAAAACATCTATTTCATCTAAAATGGTTTGCAGGTTTTTTGAAATCGATTTTTTTCTTGAAACGTAACTGTTTTCAATTTCTTCCTGAACCAAATGCATGGCTTTTAAGGTCAAATCATCGGATCCAATTTCGTACAAGATTTTTTCTTTTAACCAAGCAATCATTAAGGTTTCGTAGTTTAAATCGAGTACTTGAGCCAATTTTGCAACTTGTTCGCGAGTGGGTTTACGCGTACCATTTTCATACTTACTAATCAATGCCTGATCAATACCCAAAAGTTGCGCTAACTCACGGGTTTTGATGCCTTTTTGTTCTCTAGCATTTTTTAATAAGGCTTTCATTTTAAAATAATGATTTAATTTGTCAAGACAAAATTAGTCATAATTTTTGACAAAAAAAAGTTAGTATGATTTTTTTATCCTATCAATATCTCTTTTGGTATCTTGTTCTTTTAACGATTCGCGTTTATCGTAGGTTTTTTTTCCGCGACAAAGTCCGATTTCGAGTTTGGCAATTCCTTTTTCATTGGTAAATAATTTCAACGGAATAATGGTCAATCCTTTTACCTGAACATCGCGTTCTAATTTTTTTAATTCTCTTTTGTTGAGCAATAATTTTCTTTCGCTACGTGATTTATGGTTGAATTGATTTCCGAAAGCGTATTCTTCAATATAGGTATTGATGGCGAAAAGTTCGTTGTTATTAAATTCACAAAAACTTTCTGCAATTTGTGCTTTTCCAAGTCGAATCGATTTAATTTCCGTTCCCGTTAAAACAATTCCAGCCGTATAGGTATCGATAATTTCGAAATCAAATTTGGCTTTTTTATTGAGTATGTTAATCGTTTTAATCATGGATGGCAAATGTACTAACAAATGCATCAAACAGCAATTAAATTTATAAATTTGCTGAATGCAAAAATCAAAAGATCCGCTTCACGGAATAACACTTCAAAAAATAGTTGAGCAATTAGTAGAATTCTACGGATTTGATACGTTGGCGGAATTGATAAACATTAAATGTTTCAAAGACAATCCGAGTGTCAAGTCGAGTTTAACGTTCTTACGAAAAACCGATTGGGCGCGAAAAAAAGTGGAGGAATTGTACATTAAATCGCTCCATAAATTTTCAAAGGATTGATCTATCGCTTGAAATTTCGTTTCAAAAGTGAATACGTAAGTCTGTCAATAAATATCCCATCATAGCATTCACTTTCTACAAGATGCGCTTCTTTTACAAATCCGTTTTTTTGTAACACTTTTTCAGAACCAAGATTTCTAGAATCAAGAATAGCTTCAACTGAATGTAGGTTCATATCATCAAAACCATAAGCTAAAATGGCTTTTACAGCTTCTGAAGTAATTCCTTGTCCGTTGTATTGTGGTAAAATCATGTAACCAATTTCACTTCGGTGATGTTCAGGTTCTATACGGTAATGACCAATAATCCCTATTAATTTAGGATTCCCTTTTACAGTAATTGCCCAATTGATACCTTCATTACTTTCGATTTTTGAATCAATCATCTCAAAATGAGCCAAGGCTTCTTCGGTAGTTGTTACCAAAGGTCTTGGAATGTATTTCATGGCATCAGGATTTCCACGTAATTCTATAATTTCATTCACATCAGTTGCAGCAACTCTTCGAAGCAAAAGTCGCTCCGTTTCTAGATTTTTAAAAGGATGAAAATTAATGGTCAGCATAATTCGATTTAAAACGTGAATATAATAATTTATGATTTGTATGTGTGCTTTTTTTCTTTTATTTGTCAAAATTATAATTTACACATGAAAGCAAATTTATTTAAAACAATTGCAATTTTTACTAGCCTTTTGGCGGGTAATTTAATTTCAGCACAAGAAGGACAACCAACAGGTTCTATATACAATTATCACGACGCTTTTGGTCCGAATTTTTACACCAAAAATGCTACAGATACGCGTTCGGCAAGTGGACAACCAGGAGCAAAGTACTGGCAAAACAGAGCCGATTATAATTTGACTGCAGCGTTGAATGAAACATCCAATGAAATTAATGCAACTGCTATTATTTCATATACTAACAACAGTCCAGATAAACTAGGATTTTTATGGATGCATTTGGATCAAAATTTATTCAAAAAAGATTCTCGTGGCAATGCTGTAATTCCGTTAAAAGGAAGTCGAAATGGTGCCAAAGGACAAGATTTTGATGGTGGACATACTATTAAATCGGTGAAAGTAATTTCAGAATCAAATGGAAAAACAACAGAGAAAGAAGCAAAATTTTCTATTGTAGATACACGTATGCAAATCGATTTACCACAAGAATTGAAAGGTTTTGGAGGTAATATAAAAATCAAAATAGTGTTTTCTTATGTTTCACCTATTTATGGTTCAGACAGAACGGGTGTTTTGGAAACTAAAAATGGCAAAGTTTTCACCATCGCACAATGGTATCCTCGAATGTGTGTGTATGATGATGTAATGGGTTGGAATACCAAACCGTATTTGGGAGCGGGAGAATTTTATTTAGAATATGGCGATTTTGATGTGGCGATTACAGCTCCAGCAAATCATCTTGTAGTGTGTTCGGGCGAATTGCAAAATGCTTCAGAAGTCTATACAGCAGAGCAACAAAAGCGTTGGGTAACAGCCAAAGCAAGCGATAAAACGGTTACAATTCGTTCAGCGGAAGAAGTAACAAATAGTGCTTCTCGACCAACAGGTAAATCGAGTTTGACATGGAAATTCAAAATGAAAAATGCACGTGATGTATCATGGGCATCTTCGGCTTCGTTTATTATGGACGCTGCAAAAATCAATTTACCAAGTGGTAAAAAATCGCTGGCCATATCGGTTTATCCAGCTGAAAGTGACGGAAACGATGCTTGGAGTAGATCAACAGAATATACCAAAGCGTGCATCGAACACTATTCAAAACAATGGTTTGAATATCCGTATCCAGCAGCGACAAACGTGGCAGGAAATGAAGGCGGAATGGAATATCCCGGAATTGTTTTTTGTGAATATACAGCGAAAGGAGCAGAGTTATGGGGCGTAACCGATCATGAATTCGGACACACATGGTTTCCTATGATTGTAGGGTCAAACGAACGTCAATTTGCTTGGATGGATGAAGGATTTAATACGTTTATCAATTCGTTGAGTGGCGATAGTTTCAATAATGGCGAATACAAACAGCCACAAATAGATATGCATCAAGCTTCATTTGCTTTATCTGATCAGGGAATTGAGCCTATGATGACAGCTCCAGATAATTTAAAAGAAGTCAATCTTGGAATTTTAGCTTATTTCAAACCAGGTTCAGGATTGGTTATGCTAAGAGAAACCATATTAGGTAAAGACCGATTTGATAAAGCTTTTAGAACGTATATCGAGCGTTGGGCATTCAAACATCCAATGCCAGATGATTTTTTCAGAACGATGGAAAATGTTGCTGGTGAAGATTTGAGTTGGTTTTGGCGCAGTTGGTTTGTAAACAATTGGCAACTTGACCAAGCGATTACAAAAGTACGATACGAGAAAAATGATGCTAAAAACGGTGCGATTATCACTATCGAAAACTTGCAAAAAATGCCAATGCCAGTAATCGTTGAAGTAAAAACGAAAAGTGGTAGTGCCTCTCGGATTAAATTACCTGTAGAAATATGGCAACGCAATACCTCATGGTCGTTTAAATACAATTCGACAGAAGAATTAGAAAGTATTATTTTAGATCCAGATCATGTTTTACCTGATGTAAATGAAGAAAACAACGAATGGACAGCTGCTAAAAATGGAATAGTTAAAACGGAAAATTTAGATGCTTATTTGGGTACTTTTTCAAGCAAGCAAATTCCACTTAAAATTAGTTTTTCGGAAGATGATGGAAATTTAGTTATCACTGCAGAAGGGCAACCTTCGGTACCATTAAATAACGAAGGAAACGGAAAGTTCACTTTAAAAGAAGCTGGATTAACAGTTGAATTCACCAACGATAAAAAAGGATTGGTATTGAAAATTGGCGAGCAAAGCTTTGGTTTTACAAAAGATTAGTAACCATTATAACAAAAAAAAGGCACGATATACGTACCTTTTTTTATTTATGCCACTTTCGGATTTCGTTTTAAGATGAGTGCACTAATTAGCGAAACTACTATTCCTATTGGAAGAATTTCCATTAAAGTATAGCAAATCCTTAATAACGGATTTTTATAATTTTCCCGCATAGTTTCTATTTCGGTGATTTTGGCGCTCAATTCTGTAGCACTCAATCCACTTGATTTATACCCTTGAATTTCTTTATCGGCAAACTTTTCCATAAAATCGGGCATGAAGAAATGAAATTCAATCAGCCAAACTAAGGTGTAAATAGAGGAAGCAATCAGTGCAATGAAAAAGCCAATCTTAAACGCTGCTCCAAAAGAAATAATACCTCCATTTTGTTTGTCTCTGTAATTTTTTATTCCAACAAAAATAAAAATAAAGGCGATAAGCATTCCAGCAAAACCAATAATCATGCTTTGGTTTGCATTGTCAGTTCCTCTCCAAACAAGGGTTGAAACAATCATAAATGACATACAAATCAATCCAGCAATAAGTCCGTAAGTAATAATAGTTTTTTTCATGTGATAGTTGTTAAAATTCGTTTACAAAGGTTTGCTTTATCATTTTAAAATCGCTCATACTTTTGAGTGATTTTACTGTAAATCATGCTAAAGTATTAGGAAATCAAGTGTAATTTTTTTGCCATTTCAATGGCTTGAGTCCTTCTTTTTACCTCTAATTTTTCAAATAGATTGGACGAATGTGTTTTTATGGTATTGAGCGAAACAAACAACCGATTTGCGATTTCCTGATTGCTTAACCCAGCAGCCATTAATTCGAGCACTTCAACTTCGCGTTTGCTTATTTTGCGTTTGTCGATTTCTGCTTGATTGAAAACAAATGAAGTCGGATTTGAAATGTACACTTCCTTTTCAACAATAACGGTTTTAGGAGTTGTTATTTTTTGCGCCACCCAAATGCCTATAAGCGTGAATAAAACAGCAATAACACCAATGTATATTTCGTATTGATGCGATAGAATTAGCAATTTAAATTCTAAAAAACCATTCAGAAGCAATAGTAGTGAAAGTGCAATACCAAATCCTACAGTTTCTCTATTTTGTTTTATTTTTTTGAGCAGCATAGTGTTTACTTGTTGTTCAAAAATACTAAAATTATGATAAGTATTCATTTTAATGTAGCTCCGATTTTTATGCTACATTTGTTTTTCAAACAATTAAAAACCATTCGTATGAAAAATGAAGATTATACAAAATTGTCGCTTGAAGAACTCAAAAAGAAACAAAAAGGAGCTCAATTGGCTACTTCGTTACTCACAGGAATAATCATTGTGCAATCTGCTGTTGGTATTTATTTGACTTTTACTAACGGATTTAGTGTTTTTACAATGATGCCCGTTGTTTTTTTTCCAATACTGATGATGAGTTACAACAATCTAAAAAAGATACGAGAAGAAATTGCATCCAGAGCCAACTAAGGTTTATAAATCAAATTTTATAATTCCGCTGCAATAGCGAAAACACTACCGAATCTTCCATGACATTGTTTTTGAGATAATGTTCGTACAGATGACCTTCTTGTGTAAAGCCAAATTTTTCTATTAATTTAAGCGAAGCGTTATTTTCGGGTGAAATAAAAGCTTCTATCCGATGCAAATTCATTTTGTGAAAACCATAATGGATTATGGGTTTTATGGCTTCGGTCATCACACCTTTTTTCTTGTATTTGTCATCAAATAAACCATAGCCAATTTCGGCTCTGTTGTGGTCTAAATACCAAGTATGATAGCCACACCAACCGATTATTGTTTCGGTTTTTTTATCTATAATTTGAAAATATAGAAATGATTTATTGAAAGTAGAAAGTCCTTTTTGGTGTTTTTCTTTTTCTATAGCTAATGCTTTTTCCGATTCCAAACCCAAAAAATGAAGCAATGCGTCTTCTGAAAACGCTGCATAGATATAATCAAACGTTTCTGGTGTGAGTTTGCGTAAAGAAAGGTGTTCGGTATTTAAAATTTCGAAATGCATTTTTGAAAAAATTGTAAAGTAAAGATACAAATTTTAATGATGCTCAAAGCCTTGCAACTCCAAAGAAATGTAGTTTTAGTTAAAGAAGCGATATAGTTTTCCCAAACTTATGATAATCTCTTTGAAGCAATTGTAATAGTCAGTAACTTTATAGAAATAAGTAAAAAAAATACTATGCAAATTCAAATCAACACCGACAAAAATGTAGAAGGAAACGAACGATTGGTTAACTTCTATACTTCAGAATTGAAAAACGAGTTGGCTCGTTTTGATGACAAAATCACCCGAATTGAGGTTCATTTTGGAGATGAAAACAGTGAAAAATTCGGCAAAAACGACAAGCGATGTTTAATCGAAGTTCGATTAGCAAAAAAGCAACCTTTGGCTGTTACAGAGTTTGCTGATACCATCGAAAAATCGTTTCACGGAGCGTTAGAAAAAGTAAAAAAAGTGATGGATACAACGTATGAAAAAATGCGGGAATACTAGCGAAAATGCTACTTAAATGCAACCCAATTGATTATTTGATTGGGTTTTTTATTTGCATAGATTTAAGTTGTTAAAAAAAAGCACCAATTCATTACTGAATTGATGCCTTTCCACCTAATCAAAAACCAATCTTAATCATTAAGTAGGATTGCT
>JAZKGN010000107.1:15527-16694 GCA_040385945.1 Bacteroidota bacterium | reverse complement strand
TGATGTACGATGAAATGAATTTAAGCGAAATTACCTTCCTACTTAATTACAGCAGCGTGGCACATTTGAGCAATCAGTTCAAAAAAGTAACTGGCTTTTCTCCTACGTATTTCAAGCAATTGAAAAACAAAAAACGCCAACAAATAGAAGATTTGTAAATCTTGCAAATTTTCCACAAAATTATACAAACAGCCAAAGTCACTATTAGCTGAATTTTGTACTATTATTTTAACAACTAAAAAATTAGAAAAAATGGTACACAAATATCAAGTGACAGGAATGACGTGCGAAAGTTGCGAAGCCAAAGTAAAATCGGCTTTGTTATTAATAGAAAATGTAACCGATGTTATTGTTTCGAAAGACGATAATTCGGCCATAATTACAATGGAAAAGCACATTGCTTTATCGGATTTACAAAAAGCGTTACTTCCAAAATATCAAATTTCGGCACTACACCACAACGAAATGACCGAGCAAACAAAAAGTTGGTTGGAAACCTATAAACCGATTTTACTGATTTTCTTTTACATCAGTTTAGCTACATTACTTATTCAGTTTACCAATCATCATTTTAATGCGATGCAATGGATGCAACATTTCATGGCAGGTTTCTTTTTGGTGTTTTCTTTCTTCAAATTGCTCAATTTAAAAGGTTTTGCCGAGAGTTATGCAATGTATGATGTTGTTGCGAAGCGATTTCCGATTTGGGGCTACTTGTACGCTTTACTAGAATTAGGATTGGGAATGGCTTTTTTAATCAATTTCAATCCATTGATTACCAATTCACTTACCTTTGTAGTAATGACAGTAAGTATCATTGGGGTTTTACAATCCGTTTTGAATAAACGAAAAATTCAATGTGCTTGTTTAGGAGCAGTTTTTAATTTGCCCATGAGCACCGTGACCATTATTGAAGATGCTTTAATGATTGCAATGAGTGGAATAATGATTTTAACTATGATCTAAAATGAAAAAAGTCCTTCTCCTACTAGCGCTATTTGTCAGTTCATTTGCAATTGCTCAAGAAACACAACAGACTTTTTACACTTGTGTGATGCATCCGGAAATCCATTCTCCCAAACCAGGAAAGTGTCCAAAATGCGGTATGAATTTAATAAAGGAAAAACCCAAAGCAGTTAAGAAAAAGACAGTAATTGCAAAACCAAA
>JAZKGN010000107.1:9372-15427 GCA_040385945.1 Bacteroidota bacterium | reverse complement strand
GCTACCGATTGGTTTGCTATAAAAAAAGGAACAACACAAAGTTATACAGAAGCCATTAAAGCTGGACATTTCAAAACCAAAGTAACCAACGAATGGAAACGTATGAATGCCATGGACGTTAGCGATGTGTATTACGAGAAGTTCTTAATCAATGGCAAGAATGAAAATCAGTTATCTCAATTTAAAGGAGGCGATAAAGTACGATTGCGAATTTCCAACGGAGGCGCTTCTTCTTATTTTTGGTTGACCTATGCTGGCGGTAAAATTACCGTGGTAGCGAGTGATGGAAACGACGTTGAGCCAGTTGAAGTTGATCGCTTAATCATTGCCGTTTCAGAAACGTATGATATTGTCGTAACGATTCCGGAAGACAATGCCTCTTATGAATTGTTAGCAACACCCGAAGACAGAACCAAATCGACTTCAGTATTTATTGGAAATGGAACAAAAAAAGTAGCATCACCGCTCCCAAAATTAAAATATTTTGAAGGCATGAAGATGATGAATGACATGATGAAAATGAATGGTGATTTGGACGATATGGATATGAAAATGTCCTACAATCAAATGGATATGAATTCGGTGATGTATCCCGAAATAACCGGAGCAGCAGAGCATGAAACTCATGTGATGGAAGATACAACTGACATCATTACATTGAATTACGCGATGCTCAAATCACCAACCAAAACAACACTTCCAAAAGAAGCCGTTGTGCGTGAACTAAAGTTTGAACTCACCGGAAATATGAACCGATATGTTTGGAGTTTAGACAACAAAGTAGTTTCTGAAGCCGATAAAATCTTAATCAAAAAAGGTGAAATCGTTCGAATGACAATCTATAACAATTCGATGATGCGCCATCCAATGCACCTTCACGGACATGATTTTAGAGTTTTGAACGGACAAGGTGATTATTCTCCCCTTAAAAACATTATCGATATCATGCCAATGGAAACCGATGTTTTAGAATTTGCGGCAACCGAAAGTGGCGATTGGTTTTTTCATTGTCACATTTTGTATCACATGATGGCGGGAATGGGTAGGATTTTCTCTTATGAAAATTCGCCTGCCAATCCACTTATTCCAAATCCGAAATTAGCCCAGCGCAAATTATTTGCCGATGATAGGGAATTTCACATCATGGCTGAAAATGATTTTGCGACCAATGGAAATGACGGAATGGTGATGTTTGCCAACACGCGTTGGAGTATAGGCACCGAATGGCGTTTGGGTTACAATGATATGCACGGTTACGAAACCGAAACGCACATCGGAAGGTATATTGGTAAAATGCAATGGATAATGCCTTTTATAGGTTTCGATTGGCGGTACCGAAAAATGCATGATAACGAGATGGAGGAAGAAGAAATAGAACGAAATGTTTTTAATCAAACCAATACCAAAGACATCCGCTCTGTTTTTAGTGCTGGTATCGAATATACGTTACCAATGCTGATAAAAGCGCAAGCAGAAGTGTTTACGGATGGCAATTTCAGATTGCAATTTGAACGCATGGATATTCCGGTTTCGAAACGATTACGAATGAATTTAATGTGGAATACTGATAAAGAATACATGGCAGGATTGCGTTACATTCTGGCTCGTAATTTCGGAGTAACAACGCATTATGACAGTGATATGGGGATTGGGTTTGGAGTTAATTTGAATTATTAACTACTCACAATAGCGCGGATTTATAATCCGTGACAGTTTAGTAAATGGCGTGCAAACAAACACCACAAATCATTATCTAGCCCTGATGGCAGAGAAAATAAAAAAAGTCCCGATACAATCGGGACTTTTTTATTGTAACGAACAGCAGGAACTACCATCACTGATAACGCCCAAGCCTTCTGCTACTAATTTATCAAATTCTCATCTTTTAATTTTTCATCAATGATTTTATTATTTTTTAATTGAACAGGGTTTTTGGTTTTGCGCATTTTGATGTTCAAAAACTCTACAAAAAGGGAGAAGAAGATTGCAAAATACAAATAACCTTTCGGAATTACGCCAATTTCAACATCGTTTCCGAATTTGAAATGGGCTAAATGCGAACCTTCCGCAATTAGCATTACACCAATTAAGATTAAAAAGGACAAACCTAATATTTGAATGGTAGGATGTTCGTTGACGAACTTTGAAACCGGACCAGCAAAAATCATCATGATGACAATAGAAATCACCACAGCAAGAATCATAATTTCGATGGCGCCAGCGGCTCCGAAACCTCCTTCTGCAGGCGACTTCATACTAATCATTCCAATGGCTGTTAAGATACTGTCAAAAGAAAAAACAATGTTTAATAAGGCAATTTGCACAATGGCTTTTGTTAAACTAGAGGCTGCTTTTCCAGCGCCACCTTCTTCTTCACCTTCCATTTTGTGGTGGATTTCAGAAACCGATTTGTACAAAAGAAACAATCCACCGCCAAAAATAATCAGACTTTGACCTGTAATAGATGCTTCAAAAAAGCCCCAATCAAGGTGTAAAATAACGTCTTGTAAACTCAATACCCACGTAATTCCGAAAAGCAAAACTATACGAAACGCCATCGCCAATAATAGTCCGATGCGACGTGCTTTGGGTTGGTCTTTAGGTTCTAATTTTCCAGAAACAATCGACAAAAAAACAATGTTGTCAATTCCTAATATAATTTCTAAAAAGGTTAATGTTAATAAGGCTACCCAAGCATTTGGATTGGAAATTAATTCGATCATTTTATAAGAGTTTAATTAAAGTTGTTGTACGTGATTAATCGGTTTTGGTTACGGTTCCGATTTGTTTTTGTGCTTCGCCTACAAAGGCATATTCAAAAGTATAACTTTTTCCTTGGGTAGCCACTATTTCCATGCTGATTGCTTTTTTTTCTTGCATGTTCTTTGGATGTAATTTTTGCAATACAAACTCGCAATCGTTTACCCAACGCACGGTAGCGGTGTCGGTTTTGCCATTGTAGGTTTCGATTTGCAGGTTTTCAGTACGCACAAAAGTAGAAGTGTGTTTTTTGCCGTTGATGTCTTGAACGAATTCGAATGTGCCCGTTTTAAAATCGGTGCAATTGCGCTCTTGTTCGTAGCAAGAAACCAATGTTAGGCAAAGTAAGAACAGTATTTTTCTCATGTTATTTTAATCTTTTTAATTCATCATCCGTAAAGTTCTTAATGCTTTTTTCTTTCGAAAACTTATCAGCATTGTAACTGTTCGAACTGTTTTTCGGAATCGACAAACTCGTCCATGTTTCTTTCTTTAGCATTTTAGCATAAAAAACAATTTGACCGATATGGTACGGATAATGTGCCAATTGTCTGTTTATGGCTTCCATAACCGTATGACCTTCGTTTCGAATGTAAATAATAGTGGTAAGTTGCTCGGAAGTCAATGGGTTTATGGCGTTGAAAAAACAATCCCAACCTTTATTCCATAGTTCCATTACTTCGGCTTTAGTTGTTATTGTTGCATCAAATTCGCCATCGCGATTCCGCCACTCTTTTTCGCCATCGGTTGTTAAAAAATCGGTCCAACGCGACAACATGTTTCCTGACAAATGTTTTACTATTGTCGCAATTGAATTGGTGTCGTCATTCACAGACACAAAAAGCTGTTCGGGTTCCAACTGCTCGATGGCTTTTTCACCCAACATTTTGTAATACAAAAATTGCTTTTTTATACTCTCTAAATACGGATTATTTTCCATCGTTAAAAATTGAATCGGTCATTGTTTTTATTCCTTTAAAAGCCAAAAATACTGCGGTAATGCAAATCGCACAACCCACCACCAAAACCACATAATGCCAATTGTTGTCTTTGTTCATAAAGGCGTTGTACATTACCGAAGGTCCGATGAACATTAAAGGTAAAGCTGCAAATAAATATTTCACACCTTTCGCTAAGAGTTCTTTGTTAGTTGCCATGATTAAAATCTAAATTGCAAGCCATAACCATATTGATTGGCAATGACATTGAGTTCGACATCAGTTTCTTGACCTACATTTTTCAATCCTTTGTTGTAAATATCGAGTCCTTCATCCATACGTTTGTTTTTGCCAGACAATATTGGAATCGAAGTTAGAATGGCACCAGCTCCAACATACGTTGCAAACGATGGATATTCCACATCCGAAAACAGGCCAATAGCCAAATCTACAGTAACAATAACACCACCAAGTCCGAGTAATAAACCACCAATTGATTCTTTCCTTTTTGATTTTTTGAATAACGAATAGGCTTGCGCATTGGATTGCAATAATTGTTTGACTTCACGCGTGGATATTTGTTTTCCGTTGACAAAGAAGCGACCTCGTTGTCTTTCTATTTCATTAGTCTGTTGGATAAGGCTTGGACTTTGTGAAAAAGAAGCAACAGAAACGAGCAATATAAGAAGGAGTACTATTTTTTTCATAGTTATTTTTATTTAGTATAGTTGTCTACGGCTTTTCGTACACTTCCAAATTCTTTTAATAGTTGTGATGCTTTTTCATAATCAACCGGAATTTCTCCCATGATCATTTTCACACCGCGATCAACCAATTTATCGTTGCTCAATTGCATGTCGACCATTTTGTTGCCTTTGACTTTTCCGAGCTGTATCATCGTTGCTGTAGAAATCATGTTCAATACCAATTTCTGAGCTGTTCCTGCTTTCATTCGCGAACTTCCTGTAACAAATTCAGGTCCGACAACAACCACAATAGGATAATTGGCGGTCAATGCCAACGGACTTCCTTCATTACACGTAATGCAACCCGTAGTGATATTATTTTCATTACACTTCTCCAAACCAGCAATAACATACGGCGTTGTTCCAGAAGCTGCGATGCCAACAACAACATCAGTAGACGTAATGTTTTGTTCCTGTAAATCCAACCACGCATGAGTGGTGCTGTCTTCGGCGTTTTCAACGGCACGACGAATGGCTTTATCTCCACCAGCTATAATTCCGTTGACCAAATCGAACGGAACACCAAAAGTAGGCGGACATTCGGATGCATCTACAATTCCCAATCGCCCAGAAGTACCTGCACCAATGTAAAAAAGGCGTCCGCCCAATTTCATTTTAGCTACGACTTGCGCGACTAAAGATTCAATTTGAGGGATGGCTTTTTCAACAGCTAACGGAACGGTTTTATCTTCGTTATTGATGTTGTGTAACAAATCGGAAACCGACATTTGTTCTAAATGCTCGTATTTGGAGGATTGTTCGGTCGTTTTGGTGAAGTTCATTTTAAAAGTGGCTGAGTTGCTGAGTTGCTGAGTTGCTGAGTGAGCGAGTTTATTTTGTCTCTTCACTTTTCGACTCGAGTTCAAAGTTACAAAGTTTTTTGCTTTCTGCCTATAGCGTATCGCTTATTGCATCATAAAAAAACTGCCAATCCAAGTCCGAGAATAATCACCGTTATTTTAGCAATATTGAACTTATGACCTTCGCTACTTTCAAAAATAATGGTTGACGAAATATGGAATAAGATACCGATGACAACTGCTGTAATTTCGGTGTAATACTCATTCAAAATTGGTAAGCTGTCAGAAACAACAGTTCCGAGTGGCGTCATGATAGCAAAAGTCAACATGAAGAAAAACAAGGTCGTTTTATTCAATTCGGCATTCAAGAAAAAAGTCGTTAAGATAATGGCAATCGGTAAATGGTGAATGGCAATTCCGAATGCTAATTCGTGGTGGTGACTTACCGGAAATCCTTCCAACAAAGCGTGCAAGCACAAACTGAAAAATAACAACCACGGCATTTGCGTTAGTTTATCATGACCGTGAACGTGGCCGTGTTCAGCACCTTTGGAGAAAAATTCTAAAATAATCTGGAATAAGATTCCGACCATAATAAAAATCCCAACCTTGTGATTGTGACTTTCGTACACTTCTGGAAGCAAATGAATTACCGTAAGCGACAACAAAAACGAACCGCTAAATGCCAATAGCAATTTCAAATTCTTTTTGGCTTTCGGTCGCAGCCAGATGGCAATTCCGTAGCCTAATAGTACCGATAATAAAGGTAAAATGTAATTCATCCAGTCAAAGTCTATTATCTTTATTCTTT
>JAZKGN010000107.1:0-9272 GCA_040385945.1 Bacteroidota bacterium | reverse complement strand
GTAAACAAATTAAAAATCGCATCAAACTTGTCTTCAAAGGGTTCGCGCATGTCATGGACTTGAAAATGCAGGGTTTCATTCGCATTTTTATTGGCTTCTGCGATGCTGTTTTCCGACAAATCGGCGCCAATAACGTTAAATCCCAACTGATTCAAATAAATCGAATGACGTCCTTTTCCGCATGCCAAATCGAGCACTTTTGCTTTTTCGGGTAAATTCAAATAATGGGTCAGCGTGTCCATGAAAATTTGGGCTTCCCGATAATTTCTATCTTTATATAAAATGTGATAATAAGGCGAATCAAACCAAGAGGCGAACCAGTTGTTGGTATTGCGTTTTTGCATATTTGACATTTATTCTGCTACATTGAATTCTTAACGTGCAAATTTAGTGTATTTTTGCCGAAGAAAATAAAACGTTTTGGATTGACTTAGTGTCTTTGTCTTTTTACCACAAAAGGCACCTAAGAAAATCAGTAATCACAAAGGAAGCTTTGTGTTATAGGTGGTAAAAAAAAGCATACATGGAAAATTTTAAAATGATTGCCAAAACCTTCTTTGGTTTTGAAGAAATACTCGCCAAAGAATTGCAAGTTTTGGGCGCACAAGATGTCGAAATTGGTACACGAGCCGTGAGTTTTAAAGGCGATAAAGGATTTATGTACAAAGCCAATTTGTCATTGCGTACGGCACTTAAAATCTTAAAACCTATTTATTATTTTAGAGCTACCAACGATCAAAATTTATACAAAGGCATCCAAAGTATGGATTGGTCGAAATACTTAAACGCCAACCAAACGTTTGTGATTGACACTACGATTCACTCCGAAAATTTCAAGCATTCGCAGTTTGTTTCTCAAAAATCAAAAGACGCTATTGTCGATCAGTTTCGCGAGCGAACAGGACAACGACCGAGTGTGGATAAAGATTTTCCCGATTTGCGGATTAACATTCACATCGACCGCGATCAGGTTTCAGTCGCATTGGATACTTCAGGCGATTCGTTGCACCATAGAGGTTATCGAACTGCCACCAACATTGCACCGATAAATGAAGTGTTGGCGGCCGGAATGGTATTGCTTTCGGGTTGGGATGGACAGTCGGATTTTTTAGATCCGATGTGTGGTTCGGGAACTATTTTGGCAGAAGCCGCAATGATTGCCTGTAATATTCCGGCAAACATCAACCGAAAAGAGTTTGCTTTTGAAAAATGGAACGATTGGGACAACGATCTGTTCGACCAAATTGTAGACAGTTTGTTGAAACGCACACGCGAATTCCATTACACTATAAAAGGCTATGACAAAGCGCCAAGTGCTGTTAATAAAGCCAAAGACAATATTGCCAATGCCAATTTGAGCGAATACATCACCATCGAACAGAAGAACTTTTTTGATACTGAAAAAGAAACTTCTGGACCGTTACATCTGTTGTTTAATCCACCTTACGGAGAGCGTTTGGATATCGAATTGGAGCGTTTCTACAGAGAAATGGGCGATACAATGAAGCAACATTATCCAGGAACCAATGCGTGGTTTATCACAGGAAATTTAGAAGCGTTGAAATTCGTTGGATTAAAGCCATCGCGAAAAATCAAACTTTTTAATGGTAGTTTGGAAGCTCGATTGGTAAAGTACGAAATGTACGAAGGCAGTAAAAAAGGAAAATACATGAATAGGGAAGAGGAATAGTCTTCTGAAAATAATTATCTTAAAATCATGAGTAAAAAAGTAAAAGCATTTATTTACAATTTAATTGGATTCGCCATTCTTTTTATAGGATTGCGCTATTTTGTATTGGATTACACCAATCTAACCGGAATATGGAAACCGATTACCGCATTTGTAGTCGCATCGTTGTTAGCACCTAAATTTCAAGTCGTTAACACCAAAGATGGTGAAAAAATGTTTATGGGTGCGATGTTTATTAAAGGCGTGAAAGAAATTAAGTAAGTTTTATTTGGTAATTAGCACTTTAAAGCCTTGACTTCCAAAGTCTGTTTCAACAGTTACCAAATACATTCCAGAACTTTCAATCGTAAAATTTGATTCCAACGAATTGGGATAGAATACATTTACCGTTTGTCCTAAAATGGTATTGATTGTAATTTTATTGATGGTATTATCAGAAGATATATTCACCAATCCATTACTCGGATTTGGGTAAATAACACATTTTTTACTTGGATTAAAATCAGAAACAGCCAATGGCAGGCAATTATCAACATAAGATTGTGTTTCGGTCTGACCACTATTGGTTATGGATAAAGGAGTCAATAATGACAATGGGTTTACTGTAATCGAAACGGTAGACAATGAAGCAGGGTTGTTTACAAAATTAAAGGAAATGTCTTCTGTGGTGCATACAGTATTACCATTATTCTCTGTATTGAAGATAAAAGGATGTCCATCAGAAAGGGAATAGCTGAATGCGGCATAATACCAATCATTTGATGCTTTTCTAAATACTTCGCTTATAGTAAAGGCATTACTGTATTTTTTTGCCCAGACTGTATTTCCGTTTGCATCTACTTTCATTACAATGCTTCGAGGCAGATAATTTTGATACATACTGCCTGTTACAATTATTTCGGTTGGTGATAATTCCTGTACTCCATTAATGACAGTTTTATAATCGTTTATGGTTTTAGACCACACTAAAGTACCATTTGAAGTTATTCTCATTAAGGCAAAAGTCGCAATACTCAAACTGTAGTTATTGTAACTACCACCTATCAGTAAATCTCCATTACTTAATATCACTGTCGAATTAATACCACTAAAGTTATAATTGTTGAAACTTATTTGTTTACACCATATCAACGTATTGGTAGGACTAAATTTTGCGACATGTCTTACAGAACCTAAGCCTAATGTGAATACATAATAATTTCCTGAAGGTTCTTTGCAGATACTTTCAATAGTATGACTGCCAGGAGATGTTGATGAGGGTATGGTTAAAGAGATTCCCTGAACAAAATTTCCGTTCAAATCAAAATCCATGATGACAGGAGTAGAGAAACTGCCAAATAATTGTCCAATATTAAATGTTTTTACACCAGCAAATTTAATAGTGTTATTGTCCTTTTGGATGGCATCTCTTATGTCTATTTTATTTGGATAGACTTCGTAATCGTATTTTCTCCAAGAGGAATTTCCATTGGCATCAAGTTTTTCAATACTGAATGAGATGTTGTTTTGTGAAAAGGCATTTTCAGATAGGATGATCGACCCATCACCGAATGTGAATGTCTTTTTTCCGTTAGAACCATAAAGGACTTTTTTCCATAGCGGAAGAAATGCGGCATCGGTTTTTATTATTTCAGAAAAAAGCGGTCCGCCGTGAAGATCGGGATAGCCATAACTGTAATGCAAAATATAACCGCCATCTGATGTAGTAACAATTGGTGCAGTACTGCCTAAAGTATAAGCTTGAGAAATTTGGGGAATAGGAAAATTACGAGTAAACGTCTGACTGTTTAACAATGTTGAGAAAGAAAATAATAAGTAAAGTAATTTTGTTTTCATCGTTAACAATTATTTCATTTAAAAGTTAAAGATAGACTTTTATTTTTTCTTTTTTGATTTGTCTTTGATAGTCGATTTATACAAAGGCAAGAAATACGAAACCGTATAATTAAACCCAGCGCCAAACTTACCATTGTATGTTCTATTAAAACCCGGAATGTGTAAGTTGTCAAAGTTTTCAGGCTTTTTATTGGTAATCAAATAATTGATTCGGCAACTAAATCCAATATACACGTTTTTAAAAACTTCAGCTTTTATTCCGGCTAACACTTCCAACCATTGCGCCGATAATCCGTCAAATTTTTCATCCGATTCGATAATAGCATTTTCACCAAAATAGACATTCGGATTGTAAATTTCGAAGTTGTTCAAGGTTTGGCTAAACGAACTCACGCCATAACGCATCCCAACATAAATCATGTTCTCCATGCCAACCCAGTTTTTATAGGCATTGTAATCAAATCCAGCTTTGATGTACGTTCCTTCTGTGGTGAAATTGAGCTGTTCATCATCGGTAGTTTTTTGCTCGTTACCAATTTCAACAGCCAAATAATGTTTGCGTGTGAGTTTGTAATCGCCAACCAATTCTAATCCGCGATAGTCTTTTTCGTAAAACGTACGCGCCAATTTTACAACATCCACACCAAAACGAATGCCATAACGCTCTGTTTTGGGAACAATGCTGTCCTTCTTTTTTACTTCTTGCGCCGTTCCGATAAACGAAACCAACAGCAATAAACTAAAAATATAATTTAACGTGTATTTCATTTTCGGTAGCTATGTTAGTAGTTATGATGTCAATATCTTGAATCCAAAGACCATCTGGAGTTGGGTTGTCTGTTTGTACGAATCCGTTTGGACTGTTTAAATTAAACACGGTTTTGTAGCCACAAGCGCGTGATACAAATACATTTTCTCGAGTGTAACTAATTTGAATAACGTCGATATTATCGTTGGTGGTATTGGTGTCTGATCCGTTTTGGATGAAACTAAACGTAGTGGTATCCTCAGTTGTTTTCAACGGCACTTGAATTTTACTCACGCCAGTAAAACCAATTCCATTAGTAAAACCCGGAGCGATGATTCCCAAATTGGTCACCGATTTCAACGTTGTAGGATTAGAGAAATCGTAAAATTGTACAATCAATCTTGGAGTTGTGGGCGTTGTGGCATCGCAAATATCGTCTTTCTCACAGCTGGAGAAAGTGAAGGCAATGAGTAATAACAGCAGTATTTTTTTCATTTAAAAATTTAAATAGTTTCTTATCTTCTTTCCAAAAGTACAACATTTTCCACATGATGCGTTTGCGGAAACATATCTACAGGTCGCACGCGAGTCACTTTGTATTTCTCGTCCATCAATGCCAAATCGCGTGCTTGTGTTGCCGAGTTACAGCTGACATACACTACTTTTTCAGGAGCAATTTTCATGATCTGTTCTACCACATCTTTGTGCATTCCGTCTCTTGGAGGATCGGTGATAATGACATCAGGTTTTCCGTGTTGTGCGATAAAAGCTTCGTTGAACACGTTTTTCATGTCACCCACATAAAACTCACAATTGGTAATTTCGTTGCGCTTGGCGTTTTCTTTGGCATCGGCAATCGCTTCTGGAACGGCTTCAACACCAATGACTTTTTTGGCTTGTTTGGAAACGAATTGAGCGATAGTTCCAGTTCCGGTGTACAAATCGTATACGATTTCATCACCTGTTAATCCAGCAAATTCTCTGGTAATTTTGTACAATTCGTACGCTTGATCGGAATTGGTTTGGTAAAACGATTTGGCATTGATGCTAAATTTCAACCCTTCCATTTCTTCCAAAATATAATCGCGGCCTTTGTATAATTTGATGTCTTGATCGTACAACGTATCGTTGGCTTTGCTGTTGATAACGTATTGCAACGAGGTGATTTGTGGAAATTTCGCGTGAATAAAATCCATCAACAATTCGCGATTCGCTTTATCGTTTTCAAAAAACTGAATCAACACCATAATCTCACCCGTCGATGCGGTACGAATCATCAACGTTCGCAACAAACCTTCGTGGTTTCGAGCGTTGAAAAACGTCATTCCCTTTTCGATAGCAAAGGCTTTAATCGAATTCCGAATAGCATTCGACGGATCTTCTTGCAAATGGCATTTTTCGATATCCAATATTTTGTCCCACATTCTCGGAATATGAAAGCCCAAAGCAGGTTTTTTACTTAAAGTTTGGTCTTCCGATTGTATTTCGGTTTCGTTTAACCAACGCGTGTCGGAGAATCCGAATTCCATTTTATTTCTATAAAAGAATTGTTTCTCCGAACCTAAAATAGGTTCAAAAGCAGGCAATTCAATTTTACCGATGCGTTTTAAATTATTAAATACCTCATTGTTTTTGTAAAACAATTGTTGTTCGTAGTTCATGTTCTGCCATTTGCAACCGCCACAAGCGCCGAAATGCTTGCATACAGGCTCGACTCTGTTTTCAGAAAAAGAATGGAATTTTATGGCTTTTCCTTCGTAATACGCTTTGCGTTTCTTGAACGTTTGCACATCGACCACATCGCCCGGAACGACATTCGGAATAAAAATCACTTGTCCTTCAGGTGCCTTGGCTACCGAAACCCCTTTGGCTCCGGCGTCCAACACGGTTATATTTTCAAATATTACTTTGTTTGTTGTCTTCTTTCCCATGGCGCAAAAATAAGGGATTGATTAGTTTTTTTCGGGATGTTTAAGAAAAAAATATAAATTAGTAGAAAATTTCAATATGCAACACCTCGCACTCCTTCGCGGCATCAACGTATCTGGTCATAAAATGATCAAAATGGAAGCGTTAAAAAAAGCACTTGAATCCATCGGGTTTACCAATGTGATAACGTACATCCAATCGGGGAATGTTTTTGTGACTACCGATGAGGAAAGTCCGACTAAAGTCGGTTTTCTTATCAAACAAGAAATTTTCAAAAGTTTCGGACACGATGTTCCTGTGATTGTGATTGGCAAAGACGATTTGCAAGCGTGTTTGGATAGAAACTTGTTTTTAAACGAATCGGAAATCGATTTGAAAAAATTGTATGTTTCGTTCATTTCTTCCGAATTGCCTGCGAATATGATTACGCAGCTCAATTTGAACTTTATCAAACCTGATGAGATTCAGCTCGATGGCAAACGCATTTACTTAAAATACGATACGTCGCCAGCTAAAACGAGATTGGATAATAAGTGGATTGAGAAGAGTATGAATGTGGTTTCGACAACGAGGAATTGGAATACGGTTAATAAGTTGTTGGAGATGTTTGGTTAGGAAGATATTTACTTTTTGTCTTGATACAAAAAGTAACAAAAAAATCAAGGCTCCATATTCTTTACTTAAAAATCAACAAAGCGATTTTCCTATCGCAATCCGAGCCGCTCGCCTTGCAGGCTCGACTTTCCGGATTGCTCCCTTCTCCCAACGCGCAAATCCCTTCGTGATTTTTTACGCAAATAATATGATGCCAAGGGCTTTAGTAGTATAAAAAAAAATATTCAATCGAAGGGCTTCGGCCTTAGCATCTGGAGGCGAGTGTCAAATATTCGCGGCATCCGTAAAATGAAAAGCTGTCTGAGCGAAGCGAGTTCTTTTCATTTAGGATGCAAGAATAAATTTGACCGCCGAAGATGCAGGGCCTTGATTTTTTGCTTCTTTTGTGTCAAGACAAAAGAAGAGAAACATTTCTTTTTTGCGTCTTTCCCGCGCAGGCGGGAATCCAAACTATAAAGAAATGGATTCCCACATGCGTGGGAAAGACGCAATAATAGCAACGAATTTAGTGTGATTAAATGCTTAATTTTGATTGCTGCTTCATTTCCGTATAGGCAGTATCCAAACTATAAAAGGAATGGATTCCCGCCTTCGCGGGAAAGACGTTCGAGAAAAACCAAAAACTATAACTTCATCACAAATAATGATAATTATATAACAATCACTTCTGATGATTTTTTTAACTTTGATAAAATTTAAAACACAACCATCATGAAAAGAAACGCTACCGCAGTTTGGAAAGGAGCTGTAACTACAGGAACCGGAACATTAACCACACAAAGTTCAACATTAGATAACGCACAATATTCGTTCAAAACCCGTTTTGAAGACGGTGTAGGTACCAATCCAGAAGAATTGGTAGCCGCCGCTCATGCCGGTTGTTTTTCGATGCAATTGTCGGCTTTTATTGGCGAAGCCGGATTTGAAGCAGAAAGCATTCAAACGCGTTGCGAAATCAATTTAGTTACAGGTTCGATTATTGGTTCGCATTTAACGGTTGAAGCTAAAATCGCAGGAATATCAAATGATACGTTTCAAGAATTGGTTACTAAAGCAGAGAAAAACTGTCCGATTTCGAAATTATTAAATACTGAAATTACGTCAACAGCCACTTTAATCTAAATGGCTTGCTAATGTTTACAACGATATACCTCATTTCGGTTATTGAAATGAGGTTTTTTTACGGATTTAAAGTTGTAAATTAGCCTAAATAATTTTTACAAAATGCCTACAAAAAAAACGTTTAAAAGTGCTATTTCAGGTTTAGAATTCCCTGAAAACGAAAAAGTATGTGGCGATATCATTCGACTTCCCATTTTAAATTTGATACGAGAAGAGCATCCAAAATTTAAGACGAAGGAAAATATTGCGAATAGCGAACTCAATGTCTACAGAGAGAAATACATTTCGAAGTTCTTGCAATCGGAAGTGGGAGAATTGACCGATTTACACAAAAATGTTATTAAGTCGTTGAGCGACGACAAGTCGTTTGTTTCAAAGGTGGAAGACGAACCAGATGTGCGCACTTTTGGACAAGTAATCGCGGATAAAGTCGCTGATTTTGGAGGAAGTTGGACGTTTATTATTTCGTTTTTCATTTTCATTTTAATTTGGATAGCGTCGAATGTTTATATTTTACTGAACAAAGGATTTGATCCGTATCCGTTTATTTTGCTGAATTTAATTCTGTCGTGTCTAGCCGCATTGCAAGCACCCGTTATCATGATGAGTCAAAACCGTCAAGAAGAAAAAGACAGAGAGAGAGCCAAAAAAGATTACATGATTAATCTAAAATCAGAATTGGAAATCAGAATATTAGACGATAAAATAGACCATTTAATCATGCATCAACAACAAGAGTTGATTGAAATTCAGAAAGTGCAGATTGAAATGATGAATGATATTTTGGAAAGGATTAAGAAATAGTTTCTAATGCTCTAATAATCGGATTATCTAACAATCTTTTTATACTTTTGCTCCATAATGGATGATTTCTCTCCCAAAGAAGGAATTGCGATTTTTAAAATCAATAAGAAAAATTATGTCAGTTTTAGAAAAAATGAGTTCTGCTGAAGCCATTGCTTTGGAAGATAAATACGGAGCTCACAATTATCATCCGCTACCCGTTGTTTTGAGTAGAGGAGAAGGAGTGTATGTTTGGGATGTGGAAGGAAAAAAGTATTACGATTTTCTTTCAGCGTATTCTGCTGTGAATCAAGGGCATTGTCATCCAAAAATTGTGGGTGCGATGATGCAACAAGCGCAAACATTGACCTTAACTTCTCGTGCTTTTTACAATGACAAGTTGGGTGTTTACGAAGAATTTATCACCAAATATTTTGGTTTTGATAAAGTATTGCCAATGAATACTGGTGCCGAAGCGGTGGAAACTGCTTTGAAATTGTGTAGAAAATGGGCGTATGAGAAAAAAGGAATTCCTGAAAATGAAGCACA
>JAZKGN010000106.1:0-46874 GCA_040385945.1 Bacteroidota bacterium | reverse complement strand
TTTTTAAATCTAAAAATTATGTGGAAAAGTCATCCTAAAGCACTGCCTTATTTGTTTTTGTCTGAAATGTGGGAACGTTTTGGATACTATTTAATGATTGGTATTTTTACCTTATATCTTAAAGATGTTGAAGCTGGTTTTGCAATGACCGAGAAAGAAGCTTCCGATTTGTATGGGACTTTTATCGCCTTGGTTTTCTTAACGCCTTTTATTGGAGGTTTGGTTGCCGATAGGTATTTGGGTTATCGAAAATCAATTGTTATTGGAGGATTGATGATGGGAGCAGGTTACTTTATGATGGGAATTCACAGTTTGCCAATGTTGTATGTAGCCATGACTTTGGTTATTGTTGGAAACGGATTTTTCAAACCTAATATATCAACCCTATTAGGTAATTTCTATAACGATGAAGAGTACAAAGAAAAGAAAGATGAAGGCTACAATATTTTCTATATGGGAATTAACATTGGTGCTTTTATTTGTAATTTCTTTGGAGCCGCGTTGCAAATCCTTTTAGGCTGGCAGTATGCTTTTATGGCAGCTGGAGTAGGAATGATTATCGGCGTGGTTGTCTTTTTATTAGGAACAAAACATTACGGAGACAAAACAGCTAAGAAAGGAACGCAAGAAGGCGATATGCCATTTTACAAAATTGTATTGTTCATTCTTTTGCCATCAGTTATTTTTGGAGTTATTGGTTGGTTGTTAAAAGGAGTGCAATCAGATGCGAATCCGAATAGTTATATTTTTGGTTCAGATAGTACCGATGCGTTTATATTTGCATGTATTCCAGTGATTTTCTTTTACGGAAGTTTGTATGCTAAAGCCAAAGTAGAAGATAAGCGTCCAATTGGAGCTTTGCTTGCCATATTTTCAGTAGTTATTTTATTTTGGGCTGTATTCAAATTGAATGGTTCTGCATTAAATACATGGGCAGATCGGTATACCGATAGGGAAATTACAGGAAATACACAAGCCGTTTTTAGCAGTTTAAAATTGGCTAAAGATGTTGAATTTAAAAAAGACTCCACCGAATTATATGACGCAAGTTTCCGATTGCAAAAAGAAAATGGTGTCGTAAAAAAAGAAGTCAACTATCCTGTCTATTTTAGAAATGTTGAAAAAGAAAAACTACCACAAGAAGGGGAGACGGTTACACTTTGGGCAACCAATTTGAGTCAATCGATAAATCCAGGTTGGGTAATTATTTTGACACCTTTGATAGTTGCCTTTTTTACCTTTTTAAGAGGAAGAAAAAAAGAACCATCTACACCTACAAAAATTGCTTTCGGATTATTGATATCTGCTTTGTCTGTTTTGGTAATGGTGGCCGCAGTTCATATTGGAAACAACGGAACAGAAAAAGTATCGGTTTGGTGGCTGGTTGCGAATTACGGAATCATAACCATTGGAGAGCTATTCCTCAGTCCGATGGGATTGTCCATCGTATCTAAATTATCTCCAAAAAATATCACGGCATTGATGATGGGAGGCTGGTTTTTATCGACTTCCATTGGAAATAAATTGAGCGGTGTTTTAGCAAGTTTATGGGATACATATGAAGATAAAGCCGATTTCTTTTGGGTGAATTTCGGATTGTTATTATTTGCTACTGTGCTCATGTTTGCCTTAGTAAAAAATCTAAATAAAATAATGAAAGAAAAAGGAATCAATTAATATAAGAAGTAAAATAAATTACTTAAATTTCGGCACTATTTTTGAAAAGCAGAATGTAAATTAAAAAAAATGAAAAAGATATTTATTACCCTATTGTTAGTTGTTGCCGGAGTAACAGCACAAGCGCAAGAAGAATTAACTTGGCATACCGATTTAAAGAAAGCATCTGAAATTGCACGACAAGAACAAAAACCATTGTTTTTGTTTTTCACTGGAAGTGACTGGTGCGGCTGGTGTATCCGTTTGCAAAACGAAGTGTTTAAAACACCAGAATTTGCAAAATGGGCAAAAGAAAAAGCCGTTTTGGTTGAACTTGATTTCCCTAGAAGAACGCCACAATCAAACGAAATCAAATTACAAAATAATGAAATGCAACAACTATTTGCAGTTCAAGGGTATCCAACAGTTTGGTTTGTAAAACCAACTATTACGGCTGATGGAAAATCTAATTTTGAACAAATTGGAAAGTCGGGTTACCTTGCTGGCGGACCAAGTGCTTGGTTGGCAAGTGCCGATCAAATATTGACTAAATTTGTTCCAGATCCTAAGCCAATAGCGGCTAAGAAATCGAAAACAAAAAAAACCGCGACTAAAAAATCGTAATTACAATTTATAATATCCCTTTTCTGAAGTATCGTGAAAAGGGATTTTTTCTTTTCTACAAGTTACTTTCCACAGTTTTACATACGACTTAAAATTGGACGCATCAACTACTACTTGGCTGGGTTTCCACAACTTGAAAAGTCGCTCCAAATTTACTTTCGGAGAATTAGTCAGTAACAACACATCGGGTTTTTCTATTCCTTCATAAAGTGCCAGGCTATCCATCAAAAGTATTTTAGTGTCGTTAAAGTAATACAGTTTAGAAAGCGATTGTTTCTTTTGAATGATACAAAAATTGGCTACTAAATACGATTTCAATGGCGAAATTTCTAAGGCATCTTCATTAGTATAAACTTTCACTTGAGTGCCATTTCTTTCAGTAATAAGCGTTTTTTTCTTTCTGTGAAATACGATGAATTCCTCTTGCTTTTTATTGGAGTAGGTAGTTTGAAGGGTAATCAATTGCAATAAAATTACGACGGTTAAACCAAAGACCAATTTTTTAAAGTTAGGTTGCATCCACCAAATAATCAAACTAAAAATAAGTAAGTAACTCGTTAACATCATTAACCAATTGACCGAAATGTCTTTAATTATAAAACCTTCAAAGGAAGCGACCCAATGGATGATTTTGTTTAGAATTAAAATGCTTCCTTCCAACACTTTCAAAAGAGGAATCCAAACAATATCAAAACTTGCCAAAATCATAACAACAACTCCCATTCCTAAAATGAAACTCAACATTGGAAGCACCACCAAATTCGTCACAAAAAACAAACCTGGAAATTGATGAAAATAATAAAGACTCAACGGCAAAGTGCCTATTTGAGCCGCAAAAGAAACCGTAATAATGTCCCAAAAGTAAGTGATGATTTTATTTTTCGGAATCCAAATAGCGGCTAAAAAAGGTTGTAACCAAACAATAAAAAACAAAGCGATGTAACTCAATTGAAATCCGATGTCGAACAAAAACGAAGGTTGAAAAAGCAAAATAAGCAACACCGAAACCAAAAGCGTGTGGTAAATATTGACGCTTCGCCGTAAGAACATTCCGATAGCTACAAAAGAAAACATCGTTACAGAGCGAACCACAGAAGGAGTCAGCCCAGCCAAGATTCCGAATCCCCAAAGTGACAAAACAACAACGATAAGTTTTATAAAAGAATTTCTTCGAGTGTTGGGAATGGGTTTTAAAAGAAACGTGATAAAAAGCAAAATCAATCCCACGTGCAAACCCGAAACCGATAAAATATGAATCGCTCCAGCGTATTGATAATCGCGAATGACTTCCTGTGAAATGTCTTGTTGTTGCCCTAATAGTAAGGCAATTACCACACTCAATTCGGTTTTGTTGAAATGGTTTTTCTCTAAATTATGGATGATTTTGTTGCGTAGTTTACTCGCATAATACGAAACTGATTTGTTAGCAAAAGCACTTGTTTTTACCTTGCTGTAATCGGTATACAATTGACCGTAAATTTGTTGGTTTTCCAAATAATGAGCATAATCAAACTGATTTGGATTATTTGGTTTTTTGTTTTTGGAAAGCGTACCGTTGACTTTCAAATGTGTTCCAAAATCTATTGGTTGTGAAGTGTTATTTCGTTTTATATTGACAACGACTTTTCCGTAGCTTTTGGTGCTGTTGAGTTGCAAAAGCTGCGCAACATAGCGATCAAAATTTGCCGAAGTTTTTAATTTTTCTTTGATGATAATGGTTGCTAAACAGTTTTTTTCAGGTTCTTTCAGTTGATGTAAATAATGATTGGGATTGTTGGTTTGTATGGAATTTATCAAAGTAAAAATCCCGACTAAAAAAGAAATTACTAAGGTTAGAATTCCAAAGATGAAAGGTTTTTTTTGTCTTTGTTTAAAGAAAAAATAACTGAAAATCAACGAAAAAAAGGCAAGAAATAAAGCAATAATAACCCAATTGAGTTTGGGTTTTATGTTTTGAGCAACGAGGATTCCGAATACAAAAAATAGCGTAATCCTTACTAGAGGAAACTGTAGTACTTTCATTGTGGCGTGTAATAGTATGTATGGCGTTTAAATAATGCTAAAGATAAAAAATCTATTTCAGATTTTCAACAATCAAATGGGCTGTTTTTTGGCTGGCACCGATTCCACCTAACTTTTGCTCCAATTCGTTGTACTTTTCAAGCATTTTTTGTCTTGAATTGGGATTCAAAATTTGAGAAAGTTCTTGTTTGATTCGTTTGCTGTTGCAATCATCTTGAATTAATTCGGTTACCACTTCTTCGTCCATGATAAGGTTTACGAGCGAAATGTACTTCAACGTAATGATGCGTTTTGCAATTTGGTAGGAAATCCAATTGCCTTTGTAGCATACCACTTCTGGGACTTTAAACAGTGCGGTTTCTAAGGTTGCCGTTCCTGACGTTACCAAAGCTGCAGTGGCATTGCTGAGCAAATCATAGGTTTTATTCGAAATAAATTTTACGTTCGGATTGGATAAAAACGGTTCGTAAAAGGCATATTCCTGACTTGGAGCACCAGCAATTACGAATTGATATTCTGGAAATTCAGTCGCCACACTTAGCATTACTGCAAGCATTTTTGAAATTTCCTGTTTTCGACTTCCAGGCAAAATGGCAATGATGGGTTTGTCGTCGAGTTGGTTCTCGGTTCTAAAAACGCTAGCATCAATTGGTTTTCGATTGTGGATGGCGTCAATTAACGGATGGCCTACAAACTCAACAGGAAAGTGGTGTTTCTTCTCATAAAAATCTTTTTCAAACGGAAGAATAACATATAATTTATCAAAATCACGTTTGATAGCGGTAATTCTATTTTCTTTCCAAGCCCATATTTGAGGTGAAATATAATAATGTGTTTTAATGCCTTTTTGTTTTGCCCATTTCGCAATTCGCATGTTAAAACCAGGATAATCTATAAAAATTATTACATCAGGATTGAACTGCTCAATATCTGTTTTACACGCTTTGATGTTGCTAAAAATGGTTTTCAAATTCATCACCACTTCGGCAAACCCCATAAAAGCCAAGTCACGATAGTGCTTGACTAAGGTTCCGCCAACTTCCTGCATCAAATCGCCTCCCCAAAATCGGATGTTGGCATTAGTATCTTCTTTTAACAATGCTTTCATCAAATTGGAACCGTGTAAATCACCCGATGCTTCTCCAGCAATAATGTAATATTTCATTATAAAAACAAGGTAATTAGGGTTAGAACAATTGTGGCTAAAACGACACCACGAGCCATAAATTCACGCTTCATTTTAATTAAAATAAAAAAGGCAACTACATTTAGAATAGCACCTAAAGTCATGATTTTTCCTAAAATGCCTACGTATCTCAAAACTTGAAAATCGGTAAATAAATTGTACTCAGTAAAAATACTAACAAAAAGAAAAGCGCCTATAGTAGCGGCAACAATTCCAATAATAAATCCAAAAAATAATGCTTTTTTTTCCATGTTCTGACGTTATTTTTTTAAATCCCAACTGTTCAAAGTCTGAATGGCGTGATGTGCAGTCAAATCAAATTGCACAGGAACCATCGAAATGTACCCATTTGCCAATGCCCATTCATCGGTATCTTCACCTTTGTCCAAATTGACAAATTCGCCCGAAAGCCAATAGTAGTCTTTTCCAATTGGCGATTGTCGTTTGTCAAATTTTTCTTCCCAAATGGCTTTTGCTTGTCGACACACCTTAATGCCTTTGATTTCACTTTCTAAAAGTTTCGGAAAATTAACATTTAAAACCACACCTTCTGGAAGTTTGTTTTTTAAAACTTCTTCAGCTATTTTTTTTACATAGGATTTAATTTCGTTAAAATTGGCATCCCAATTATAATCCAATAGCGAGAAACCAATGGCAGGAATGCCTTCAATTCCGGCTTCAACAGCAGCACTCATCGTTCCCGAGTAAATCACATTTATTGAAGAATTGGAACCATGATTGATCCCCGAAACACACAAATCGGGTTTTTGCTTTAAAATTTCATGGACAGCAATTTTCACACAATCTACGGGAGTTCCAGAGCAACTGTATTCTAAAATCGCATCATTTTCTTTAGAGATTTTATTAATTTGTAAAGTGCTGTTTATTGTGATGGCATGTCCCATAGCGCTTTGCGGACTGTCTGGCGCTACAACAACAACATTTCCCAATTGCGCCATTACTTCAATTAAAGCGCGGATTCCCGGAGCCGTTATGCTATCGTCATTGGTGACAAGAATCAATGGTTTTTTTGACATAAAAAAATGATAATGTTGTAACAAAAGTAGGTATTTTTGATACGTATTACATGACAAATTTCATAACTTTGATACTTTCAAAAAAGAAAATAAACGATTGAAATTTTGTTTTAACAAAAAATTATGCACATCAAGATTATAATGGCATGGTTTTTTACTAATTTAGTTAAAAATTAATGAATACAATACTCAAATTTATGAAAAGGAACTATAAAGTACTGCTTATAGTATTAGCTATATCAGTAGGATTGTGGAGTTTTATTCCGAAAGTAGACAAAGGCGATCCAGAAAAAGACAAACTATTGTTAGAACTTTTGGCATATGTGCTTGAAAAAGGACATTACAATCCAGCTGTAATTGACGATAATTTATCCAAAGGAATTTACAAAGATTATATAGCAGCGCTTGACCCTTCAAAACGTTTCTTTTTGCAATCGGATATCGATGAATTTTCAAAATACGAATTGAAATTAGACGACCAAATCAATGCAAAGGAATTGACTTTCTTTGATTTGACCTACACGCGATTGATGAAAAGAATGGAAGAAACAAAATCGTTTTACAAAGACATTCTTGACAAACCATTTGATTATACCATTGATGAGTCGTTCAATACCGATTATGAAAAATTACCGTATGCAAAATCGATTGGTGAACTAAAAGAAAAATGGCGTCAACAAGTGAAGTTGTCTACGTTGGCAACCTATGTTGACAAACAAAAATTAGAGGAAGATAAAATCAAAAACAAAAACAAAACGCCTCAAGATAGGCTGAATGAATACAAAGAAAAATTAGGTGACAAAATTACGCCTGAGATGGAAACTAAATTCTTGGAAAGTGTTAGTAAAGTCGAAAATGAAGCCCCAAAAACAAACGATGAACTTGAAAAAGAAAGTCGCGAAAGCAGTTTAAAATCGCTGAATGAATACTTCGGATTTATCAAAGATTTAGACAGATCTGATTGGTTTTCTGTATACATTAATGCTATTGCTTCTCGATTTGATCCACACACATCGTATTTTGCACCTGATGAAAAAGAACGTTTTGATGTAAGCATGAGTGGAAAATTAGAAGGAATTGGAGCTCGTTTACAAAAGAAAAATGATTTTACGGAAATCACCGAATTGATTTCTGGAGGTCCAGCTTGGAGAGGAAAAGAATTAGAAGCAGGTGATGTGGTTCTTAAAGTTGCACAAGGTGACGGTGAACCGATTGAAGTAGTTGGAATGCGTTTGGATGATGTGGTTAAAAAAATCAAAGGACCAAAAGGAACCGAAGTTCGATTGACGGTTAAGAAAGCAGACGGAACCATAAAAATAATACCCATAATTAGAGATGAGGTAGAAATTGAAGAAACCTACGCAAAATCGAGTATTATTGAAAGAGATGGCGGCAAATATGGTGTTATTTATTTGCCTAAATTCTACATTGATTTTGAAGATAAAAACAGCAGAGATGCTGGAAAAGATGTGGCGTTGGAAGTAGAGCGATTGAAAAATGCAGGTGTTCAAGGAATCATTATGGACGTTAGAGATAATGGTGGTGGTTCGTTAAAAACGGTTGTTGATATTGCTGGATTGTTTATCGAAAAAGGACCAATTGTTCAAATCAAATCGGCTACAGGTAAAAAAGAAGTGTTGTTTGATCACGATGAAACTGTAAAATGGGATGGACCGTTAGTTATTATGGTGAATGAATTTTCGGCTTCAGCTTCAGAAATTTTAGCTGCAGCAATGCAAGATTATAAAAGAGCCATTGTTATTGGAAGCAAGCAAACCTACGGAAAAGGTACAGTTCAAAATGTATTCGATTTGAATCAATTTGTACGAGGAAGTGATGTAGGCGATTTAGGCGCTTTAAAAACAACCACACAAAAATTTTACAGAATCAATGGTGGTTCAACGCAATTAGAAGGTGTTGCCAGCGATGTTGTAATGCCAGACCGTTTTGCTTACTTAAAAATGGGTGAACGCGATACAGACAACGCTATGGCTTGGGATAAAATTGATGCTGCCGAATATACGTTATGGAACAAAGCAAATAATTTTGACAAAGCAGTAGCCAACAGTAAAAAGCGAATAGAAACCAATCCGCAAATGAAATTGATTGATGAAAATGCCAAATGGGTGGATGAAAGAAACAAAGTAAATGTGTACAGTTTGCAAATTGACAAGTTTAAAAGCGAGCAAAAGAAATTAGAAGAAGCGAGTAAAAAATACAAAACGCTATCGGATTATACCAATAAGTTGCCGTTTACTTCCTTACCTTACGAAACGGAGTTGATGAAAACCGATGCTACTCTTAAAGAAAAGAGAGAAGATTGGTTTCAAAGTTTGTCTAAAGATATTTATGTAGAAGAGGCCTTGAATATCTTGGATGATTTGAAAGGCGGAAATACAGTGAAGAAAGGATTGACCGCAGTTAAAAAAGAAAAACAGATAAAGTCATAATAAATGACAAAAAAAAACTCCAAAAGTATATTGCTTTTGGAGTTTTTTTTTGGAGCAGAAAATTTGAAATTAGCTTCTAACTTTATTTAACTTTTTTTGAGATGATGCAATATCTTCTTCAATTTCTTTAAGATATAATTGCTGTTTAGCGATTCTAACATTGGCTTCTTCAATCTCAACTGGCGAATAATTGTTTCTTTTTCTAGAAAGCTTTTGTTGCATTTTTTCCAATTGTTTTTGCTCTTTTATCAATTTACTTTGCGATTTCGATACTGATTTTTCAGCTGCCATGATGCGTTTTTGTTCTTTTTCAAACTTCTTTTGCTCTTTGGCTAGTTTTTCGGCATCTTTTTCTAGTCTTTCCGATTTCTCTTTTATCTCTTTGTTTTGCTTTTCTATAAGTTCTTTTTCAGTATTGACAGTATTGGTTTTTAAACTGTCAACAGTAGGCTGAAGTGCACTTTCTTGGGCATAAAAATTTTGAAAGCTGGCTAAAATAAGTGCTGTAAGTAGTAGTTTAATTTTCATTCGTTACGATTTTAAAATTAATAGATTGCTATTTTTATATTTGCGTACTTTACAAATACTGTTCCAATAAGTAAAATCTTAAAAATAAAACTAAAATGAGCTATCATTATTTGAGTAATAAATTGCTTTTCTTCCTAATGATAATGGTGTTTTTCACTTCTTGCACCAAGAAGAATAATGAAACTTCTGACGATTCATTACCAGTTCCATTGTCAAATGAATATCAAAAGGCTTTTGATTTTTTACCAACATCGACTACCAATCAAATAGTTGTTCATGACAATTACACTTTATCCTATGCAGAAAAGTTTGAGCAAGCCGAATGGGTTGCCTATGAATTAAAGAAAACCGATTTGTCAAATGCGAATTTTGAGCGTCCATTTTTTATAGAAGATAATAAGGTAAAAACACGTTCAGCCGATTGGCGCAATTACAAGCGTTCGGGTTATGATAAAGGACATCTTTGTCCGGCTGGCGATAGAAAGTTTTCTAAAAGCGCTTTTGACGAAACGTTTTTGACGTCTAATATTTCGCCGCAAAAGCATGATTTTAACGATGGCGTTTGGAATCGATTGGAACAAAAAGTACGCTATTGGGCAACCAAATATGATGGTGTTTATGTAATCACTGGTGGCGTTTTGGAAAACGGACTTGCTACTATTGGAAAAGAAAAAGTAGCTGTTCCGAAGTATTTTTATAAAGTTATTTTGGATACTAATAAAGGGAATTATAAAATGATTGGTTTTTTAGTTCCGTCTGTGGATAGTGATAAACCATTGTATGAGTTTGTAGTTTCGGTTGATGAAATTGAAAAGCGTACAGGAATTGATTTTTTTCCGAAGTTGGATGATAAAATGGAAGCCCAATTAGAGAAAAGCAGTAGTTATAAAAACTGGAGTTTTAACTAGCCCAGAACGCAATGGAAAACAATTGTAGCAGAACGACCTGATTTTGGTAAAGAAAAAAAGCGACTGTAGATGCTTTTTTGCTTTTTACAAAAACGGTTGTTGGCTATAATTTTTGGAATGGAGTGCTGGATAAAGCTTCTGATTGCCACGTTCCTCGCAATGACTACTTACCACTCATTGACTTTATTTGCATCCATTTTAAGGAAAATGAAGAGCAAAATCGTGAATCCCCAGAGCCCGGAACCACCATACGAAAAGAACGGCAACGGCACACCAATGGTTGGAAATACACCCAAAACCATGGCGATGTTGACAAAGAAATGGATGAATAAAATGCCTGCGACACAATAGCCATAAACGCGACTGAATTTGGTTTTTTGCCTTTCTGCTAAATAAATTACGCGGAGTATGAGTCCGACAAACAAGCCAATTACAATTACGCAACCTAAAAATCCCCATTCTTCACCAACTGTAGTAAATATATAATCGGTGTGCTGTTCGGGTACGAAACCACCTTTGGTTTGAGTGCCTTCGAGATAGCCTTTTCCGAAAAAGCCTCCTGAACCGACGGCGATTTCCGATTGATTGGTGTTGTATCCAATTCCTTTCATGTCGACTTCGCGTCCTAATAAAATATTGAAACGGTCGCGGTGGTGTTGTTTGAAAACATTGTTAAAGACATAATTTACCGAGAAGGAGAATCCAGATATAAACACCAATAAAATCAAACTGGCAATGATGTTTCGGTCTACTAATCGACTTCGGAGGTAATTAATTACCAATACGATTGCTGTTATTCCGATGACGATAAACGGATTGTTAAAGGCGAGCGTGAGGACAAAAAGCACAATGGCGATAAATCCTGTGAGTAAGTACCAGCCTGGTAATCCTTCGCGGTACAAGACAATAAAGAAAACAAAATAGATTAATGCGCTTCCTGGATCGGGTTGAGGGAGGATTAACATTACGGGTAAAAACACAATTAACAGTACTTGAATTTGCCGATTTACATTCTTTAAATTGATTTGTACATCGCTTAAGTATTTTGCTAAAGCGAGAGCTGTGGCGGCTTTTGCAAATTCGGATGGTTGTAAGGTAAAACTTCCTATGGCATACCAACAGCGTTGTCCGGCAATAGTTTTACCAAAAACAAACAGTCCGATGAGCGACAGGATGGAGACGGCAAAAATGATAATGGCAAATTTCTCGTAAAACTTGGCTTCTACAAAAAGCACAATAAAAATAAGTGGAATCGTAAACAAAATGAATAAAAACTGCTTGCCGTAGATTTGACTCGAATCGAAAATAAAGGTCTCATCGCTGGTTGTAGACAACGACGACGAGTAAATGTTTAGCCAACCCATAATCACCAAAGCGATATAGATGCTAATGCTTACCCAATCAATATTTTGCGAAACGCCTTGGTCCTTCATTTTATAATGCTTTTGTACTGTCTTTAAGAGTGGCCTTTTTTGCTGCTTTTTGCTTTGCAATAGAATCTAATTTTTTCTTTGCGAAAGCCAAACTATCTGTTATTCTTAAAATACTGTCTTGTTGTTTAACAGGAAGCAGTTTGTCGTATTGTGACTTCAAACTTCCTTGTAACATTCTTTTTTCAAAGTCGACACGAGAGATTTTTTTATTCAAGTATTTTTCAATCATTAGTGTTGTGATCGGACCTGCCCATCGTGCTCCCCAATACCCATTTTCAACAAAAACAGCTATGGCTATTTTCGGATTGTCTTTTGGTGCGAAGGCAACAAATATAGAGTGATCTTGAAGTTTGACTCTTTTTCCGTTGACTTTGGCGAAATTTTCGGCAGTTCCCGTTTTTCCACAAATTTCGATACCTACAGCACCCAAACCACTTGCGGTTCCACGATTGTACACGTCAAACATACCAGCAACTATCGGTTCGAAATATTTTCTGTTGATAGTGGTTACATGTTTGGTTCGGTATTTTTTATCAATCATTTTACCTTCAATTCTTTTAATGATGTGAGGCGTGTAATAATACCCACGATTGGCAATCGTTGCCATAAAATTAGCTAATTGTACCGGTGTCATTAATACCTCTCCTTGTCCGATAGCATTGGAAACGATGGTTTTTCCATCCCATTTCCATCCTTTATAGGTTTTATCATAAAGTTTGGATGTCGGAATATTTCCTTTTCTTCCTGTTGGCAAATCGTATCCCATAAAATCACCCAGACCAAAACTTTTGAGGTGTTTTGCCCAAACATCTACACCATAACCTCGATCTCTGTACTTGTTAACAGTACGAATATACGAACTAGAAAAAAAGGTGTTACACGATTCGAAAATAGCTCTGTGCAATTCAACTGCACCACCATGACAGTGGCATTTCATAAACCTACCACGTGCGTAACTAAATCCGTGTCGGCAATTAAATGTTGTTGTTTCGTCGATAACGCCTTCTTGAAGCGCTACTAAACCAGTCAAAATTTTAAAAGGAGAACCTGGAGGATATTCTGCCAGCAAACCTCTATCGTACAATGGTTTTGCAATAGAATCGCGGTACAATTTGGTATAGTTAGCCGAACGTTTTCTTCCGACTAAAATCGCAGGATCATACGAAGGTGCTGTTACCAATGCTAAAATTTCACCCGTTTTGGGTTCGATAGCTACAATTCCGCCTCGTTTGTTAATCATTAATTCTTCGCCATACTTTTGAAGTTCGGCATCGATTGTCAACGTAACGTCTTCACCTTGTTTGGCAATCGTGTCAAATTTCCCTTCTTTATACGAACCAATTTCGCGATTGAATTTGTCTTTTTGGACATATTTCACGCCTTTCTGACCACGTAAAATTTCTTCGTAACTTTCCTCTACACCTTGTTTTCCAATTAAATCACCACCAACATAGTATTTGTTTTTGGCTATAATCTTTTCGTTTACTTGTGTTATGAATCCGAAAACATTCGCACCATAATCAACTTGGTAATCTCTAAGCGATCTTTTTTGGATGTAAAATCCGTTGAAGCGTCGCAGTTTTTCTTGAAAAGCAGCGTATTCTTCTTTGTTCAATTGTGGTAAGAAAACAGAAGGTAGTAACGGACTGTAGACTCTTGCTTTTTCAATCTTTTTTATGAAATCGAGTTTGGTAATTCCGAGTAGCGCACAAAATTGAACCGTATCAATTTCTTTGATATCTCTTGGGATTACCATGATATCATAAGAAGGTTGATTGGCGACTAAAAGCTTGCCATTTCGATCATAAATATAACCTCGCTCTGGATAAATGTAATTGATTTTAATCGCGTTGTTTTCCGATTTTAATCGCAACGAATCATCAATAACTTGTAAATAAAAAAGACGTATCAATAACAAAGAAGCTGTTATGATAACAAGAGCTGGAAGCAATGTCTTTCTCATCGTTTACTTGGCTTAATTAAATAAATAATTAATATACTGATAATTATCGTGAAGAGAGTACTCACTAAAGTACGAACAATAATATTCCAAAAGAAATCAATAGTAAAAATTTCTAAAATAAATAAGATGATGTGATGCAAAACTATCGATAAGAATAAGAATGAAAACCGTTCTGGTGTAAGCACATCGTTTAATTTTACCGTTTGGTATTCATAACTCAAACCGAACGAGAATTTAAAAATCGCAGGTCGAAAATACGCTAACACCAAACACGAAGTAGTATGAACGCCACCCGAATTTAAAAACATATCCATCAATAAACCAAGAAAAAAACTGGCGACTAATAAACCGTATTTGTTTCCGTTAACGGGATATAAAATAATGAATAACACATACGGAAACGGATTGATGTATCCTAAAAAGTTGATGTTGTTAAACAGCAAAATTTGTGCGGCTAACAATAAAATAAAACGAGCAATATTATTTAATAAAGCACTATTCATTCTTTAGTGACTTTTTTTCCAAATTAATAATTTCGGGCGTGTCTTTGTTTTTAATGATGTAGACATAGCCAAGGCTTGTCATGTCGTTAAACAACCTAATGTCTAAAGTGTAGAAGTTGGTTTCGTTATCGGTCAATACTTTTTCAATGGTTCCGATGTTGATGTTTTCTGGAAAAATATCAGACAAACCACCTGTTACAATGGTATCACCTTTTCTAACAGAAGCCAATCTTGGAACATCAGTCAACTGTATAAAACCAGTGCTTTTTCCATTCCATGATAATGAACCGTAATGTCCCGATTTTTTAATTTTGGCATTCAACGGACGCGTGGTGTTTAGAATACTTAAAACGGTTGAGTAATTTGCCGACGTGTTTTCGATAACGCCTACAATTCCCAAACTATTGATAACACCCATGTCTTGTTTGATGCCTTGTTTGCTTCCGCTGTTTAAAGTCAGGTAATTTTCGTGAACGTTGTACGAGTTTTTAATCACTTTTGAAATGATGATGTCAATTTTCTTAACACCATAAATGCTATCCACTTCAGGTAATTTGGTGGTGTCTTTTAAATTAAAAAGCAAGCTTTTGAGTCGAGCGTTTTCTTTTGCCAATTCATCATTTTGAATTTTCAAATTGAAATATTCGTTCACATTATTCATTTTCTCATACACACCGCCAGATAAGAAATTGGCAGAGCTTATCACCTTACTTTTATGAAAAGAATGCGATTGAATGGTTAACGAAAGTGATATAATTATAAGCAGCAAAAACAGCATACGATAGCTGTTTTTAAATATAAAATTAAATATTTGCTGCATCTTTTAAGTCTTCAGTGTTCAGTATTACTTCGTCAGTTCGCTTCGCTCGTGTCAGTGTTCAGTATTTGCAAACAAACACTGTTATTTTATAAGAATGCTTCTAAATTTCGGAATGTTTTTCAATGCCATTCCGGTTCCTCTAACAACTGCTTTCAATGGGTCTTCGGCAATGTAAACTGGCAAATCTGTTTTTAATGAAATTCGTTTGTCCAAACCTCTCAACATCGATCCACCACCGGCAAGATAAATTCCGGTATTGTAAATATCGGCTGCTAATTCAGGAGGCGTTTGCGATAAGGTTTCCATAATCGCATCTTCAATACGTTGAATCGATTTGTCTAATGCTTTGGCTATTTCTCTGAAAGTAACTTCTACTTGTTTTGGTTTTCCGGTAAGTAAATCTCGACCTTGAACCGACATATCGTCTGGCGGAGTTTCTAATGCATCAGTTGCAGCTCCGACAGTAATTTTAATTTTTTCAGCAGTAGTTTCTCCAACGAACAAATTGTGTTGCGTTCTCATGTAATAAATAATATCGTTGGTGAAAACGTCACCAGCAATTTTAACCGATTTATCACAAACGATTCCGCCCAAAGCGATAACCGCAATTTCTGTTGTTCCACCACCAATATCCACAATCATGTTTCCTTTTGGTTGCATGATATCGATACCGATACCTATAGCTGCTGCCATTGGTTCGTGAATTAAGTAGACTTCTTTTCCGTTTACGCGTTCGCAACTTTCTTTTACCGCACGCATTTCCACTTCGGTAATTCCAGATGGAATACAAACTACCATTCGCAAAGCAGGCGTAAACATTTTTTTCTTTAAAGCAGGAATGCTTTTAATGAACATGCTAATCATCTTTTCCGAAGCATCGAAATCGGCAATTACACCGTCTTTTAATGGTCGGATGGTTTTTATGTTTTCATGAGTTTTACCTTGCATCATGTTTGCCTCTTTTCCAACGGCAATAATTTTTCCAGTAATTCTGTCTCTGGCAACAATGGATGGGCTATCAATCACCACTTTGTCGTTGTGAATGATTAGCGTATTTGCGGTTCCGAGGTCAATGGCGATGTCCTCGGTCATGAAATCAAAAAATCCCATAGGTATTTAAAGGGTATTAGTTTGTTATAAAAATTTTGTACACAAAAATAATAAAATTAATGTTTAAAATGACGTGTTCCTGTAAATACCATTGCAACTTTATTTTCATTACAATAATCGATACTCAATTCGTCTTTTATCGACCCGCCGGGCTGAATAACAGCACTTATTCCAGCTTCGTGAGCGATGGCTACACAATCCGGAAACGGAAAGAAAGCATCACTCGCCATTACAGCTCCTTTTAAATCAAATCCGAAATTGGTTGCTTTTTCAATCGCTTGTTTTAAAGCATCTACTCTTGATGTTTGTCCGGTTCCAGAAGCCAATAAAGTTCCGTTTTTTGCCAAAACAATTGTATTTGATTTGGTATTTTTGCAAATTTTTGAGGCAAAAAGTAAGTCGTCTATTTCTTGATTTGTTGGCGCTGTAGTAGTAACGTTTTTTAGTACACTTTTAGTATCGGTGATGTTGTTTTTATCTTGAACTAAAAGTCCGTTCAAACACGTTCTTACTTGGCGTTGAGGTAAAGGTACATCATTTAGTACTAAAATAATTCGGTTTTTCTTTTCTTGTAAAATTTGAATGGCTTCAGCATCATAACTCGGAGCGATAACCACTTCACAAAACAAGGTCGTTATTTCTTTGGCAGTTGCTGTATCTATTTTTCCGTTAGCAATCAAAACGCCACCAAAAGCTGAAGTTGGATCGCCAGCTAAAGCTGCTAAATAAGCCTCAACCATTGTGTTTTTGGTAGCCAATCCGCAGGCGTTATTGTGTTTTAATATGGCAAACGTTGGATTATTTTCTTTAAATTCTAAAATTAAATTTACTGCTGCATCAACGTCTAACAAATTGTTGTACGACAATTCTTTTCCGTGAAGTTTGGTAAACATCGCATCAAAATCGCCGAAGAAAAATCCTTTTTGATGTGGATTTTCACCATAACGAAGCACTTGTCCGTTGGCAATGCTCGATTTATAAACGGTTTCGTCTGTATTGAAATAATTAAAAATAGCCGAATCATAATGCGATGAAACATGAAAGGCTTTTGTAGCTAAAAGTTTTCGTTGCTCTAATGTTGTGGCGCCATTTCCATCGGTAATCATTTGCAAAAACAATTCGTATTCTTCTACAGAAGGCACAATCACCGTGTCTTTAAAATTTTTAGCTGCTGCACGAATTAATGAAATTCCACCAATGTCAATTTTTTCAATCACATCTACTTCATTGGCTCCAGAAGCTACTGTTTTTTCAAAAGGATATAAATCGACAATCACTAAGTCGATTTGTGGAATGTCAAATTCCTTCATTTGCTCAACATCGGTAGCATTGTCTTGGCGATTTAAAATTCCGCCAAATACTTTTGGATGTAATGTTTTTACGCGTCCACCAAGAATGGAAGGATACGAAGTAACATCTTCTACAGCTACGACAGGAATGCCTAAATTTTTAATAAAATCTTCGGTTCCTCCAGTAGAATAAATGGTTGCGTTTTGTTGGTGAAGTTGTCTTACTATTGGCTCTAAACCCGTTTTGTCAAATACCGAAATTAAGGCCGATTGTATTGTTTTTACTGTGCTCATTGTGTTGTTGTTTAAGCACACAAAAGTAGTTTTTTTAATCGGATTTTATTTTAGAATTGTAAAGATTTTATTTGCGTTTTTTTAATTTTTTTATGCTTGGAAGAAAAGTCTAAAATACGATTGTTTTTTACCATTGATTTAAAAGAAATAGTCAGAAAGTACATTAATCTGTAACATTTGCTACAAATTATTTACTAATGTTTTAACTTTGGAAATGCATTTTATAGTATGATAGTTTATTTACGATTATTTAAAGAGAGTTTTAGTTTTGCAATGAACGCATTGCGGAACAATAAACTGCGAACATTACTTTCGTTACTTGGTATTACTATTGGAATTTTTTCTATCATCGCTGTTTTGGCAGCTGTCGATTCTTTGGATAGGAAAATCAAAAAAGACTTGAGCAGTTTGGATAAAAATACTGTTTACATCGCTAAATTTACTTTTGGACCTTCTGAGGTTCCGAGATGGAAAAGAGAGCAATTTCCAGAAGTGACTTATGAAGAATACGAGTATTTAAAAACAGCTTTGCCTAAAGCCAAACAATTGGGATTTCAGTTAATCGTATCGCCCGAAAATATAAAATACGACACGCAAACCGTAAGCAGTGTCAATATTATATGTGTGACTCACGAATTTGTGGATATTCAAGGATTGGAATTTTCAAGTGGTCGATTTTATAGCGAATCAGAATCCAATTCGGGAGCTCAAGTCGTTGTTATTGGTGCCGAAATAGCCAATTCTCTTTTTGAAGATGTTGATCCGATAGGAAAAGAAATCAGGCTGTATGGTCAGCGATTTCAAGTAATTGGTGTTTTGAAAAAACAAGGACAAGGACTTTTCGGACAGAGTAATGATACCTCAGTGTACGTTCCTGCCAATTATATTAGAAGACGTTTTGGAGATTCTAATGATAACGTAATGCACATGATTTCGATTTCTCCAGAAAAAGACATCGACATCGATGAATTTAAAGCCGATGTTACCCAGAAATTACGCAACAGACGTGGATTAAAACCAGGCGAAATTGACAATTTTTTTGTCAGTGTTTTGTCGGGAGTTACCGATATGTTGGATGAAGTTATTGGCAATATGAATATAATGGGCTGGATAATTGCAGGCTTTTCATTGCTTGTTGGTGGCTTTGGAATTGCCAATATTATGTTTGTTTCTGTAAAAGAGCGAACCAATTTAATCGGAATTCAAAAATCGTTGGGAGCCAAAAATAAATTCATCCTTTTTCAATTTCTTTTTGAAGCGATTATTTTGTGTCTTTTTGGAGGTGCGATTGGGTTATTTTTAGTTTGGATAATTACCGTATTGCTAACTCAAGCTTTGGATTTTGAATTTGTACTCAGTTTCGGAAACATTATGTTAGGCACTTCTTTAGCTGCAGTAATTGGTTTGATTGCCGGAATTTTACCTGCTATTTCAGCATCTAAATTAGATCCAGTGGAAGCAATACGAAGTGGGTTTTAAAACACAAGGAATCTTATAAAAATTAAAAAACACAAAGCGTCAACTTTGTGTTTTTTAATATTATTTAGTTTTTTAAACCTATCGAATGTTCTGATTCAAAATCAAATCAACATACAAATTGATTTTGTTTTTAAGTTCTTTTCTGTGTGCGATGAAATCTAAAAATCCGTGTTCCAATAAAAATTCAGAAGTTTGGAATCCTTCCGGCAAGTCTTTTCCAGTAGTGTCTTTTACAACTCTCGGTCCGGCAAAACCAATCAAAGCGCCTGGTTCACCAATATTAATGTCGCCCAACATGGCATAAGAAGCGGTTGTTCCTCCAGTAGTTGGGTCAGTACACAATGAGATATACGGAATTTTAGCTTCTGCCAATTGAGCTAATTTTGCTGAGGTTTTTGCCAATTGCATTAGCGAATAAGCCGCTTCCATCATACGTGCGCCACCCGATTTGGATATCATCACAAACGGAATGTTATTTTTGATAGAATGATCAATTCCACGTGCAATTTTTTCACCTACTACAGCTCCCATCGAACCTCCAATAAAAACAAAATCCATACAGCAAACCACCAAATCATTTCCTTTTGATTTTCCAACGGCGGTTCGAACAGCGTCTTTTAATTTGGTTTTTTCCATCACGTCTTTTAAACGCTCTGAATATTTTTTGGTGTCCACAAAATGCAACGGGTCTTTCGATGTCATTTTAGCGTCTAGTTCTTTGAATTCGTTGTTGTCAAATAAAATTTCAAAGTATTCAGCACTTCCAATTCGCACATGAAAATCATCTTCCGGGCTTACCCATAAATTTCGAGCTAACTCGTCTTGATCGATAATTTTTCCTGTTGGGGATTTATACCAAAGTCCTTTTGGGACGTCTTTTTTATCTTCTGTTGCGGTGGTAATTCCTTTTTCTGTTCTTTTAAACCAAGCCATATTTTGTAATTTAGGAATTAGGAATTTAGGAATTAGGATTTTTTAAATCCTTAATCCCAAATTCTTAATCTTATATTTATAATGTATTAACGTTATTCAAATCGGCGAATGCCTGTTCCAATCGTTTGTTGAAGGTCATTTCGCCTTCACGCATCCATTTTCTTGGATCGTAATATTTTTTATTTGGAGAATCTGGACCATCCGGACTTCCGATTTGTGTTTTTAAGTAATCAATTTTAGAGGTCATGTAATCGCGGATTCCTTCGGTGTAGGCAAATTGCATGTCGGTATCGATGTTCATTTTAATCACACCATACGAAATAGCTTCTCTGATTTCTTCTAAAGTTGAACCCGAACCTCCGTGGAAAACAAAATCAACTGGATTGGCTCCTGTGTTGAATTTATTCTGAACGTATTCTTGTGAGTTTTTTAAAATTTTTGGTGTCAATTTTACATTTCCAGGTTTGTAAACACCGTGTACGTTTCCGAAAGCAGCGGCAATGGTAAAACGCGGACTAATCTTCATCAGTTCTTCGTAAGCATAAGCTACTTCATCGGGTTGTGTATATAATTTAGAGCTGTCAACATCCGAATTATCAACACCATCTTCTTCGCCACCTGTAATTCCAAGTTCAATTTCTAAAGTCATTCCCATTTTGCTCATACGTGCCAAATAGGTTTTACAGATTTCGATATTTTCCTCAATAGGTTCTTCCGATAAATCGATCATGTGTGACGAATACAAAGGTTTTCCAGTTTCTGCAAAAAACTTCTCAGAAGCGTCTAACAATCCATCAATCCAAGGCAATAATTTTTTAGCGCAATGGTCGGTATGAAGAATTACAGTTGCTCCATAAGTTTCTGCTAAAGTATGAATGTGTTTTGCACCTGCAACGCCTCCAGCAATAGCTGCTTTTTCATTTTCATTAGACAATCCTTTCCCAGCATTAAACGAAGCACCGCCATTTGAAAATTGGATAATTACAGGAGCATTTAATTTTGCTGCTGTTTCCATAACGCAATTTACCGTACTTGATCCTGTAACATTTACAGCTGGTAAGGCAAAACCTTTTTCTTTGGCATAACTAAAAATAGCTTGAACTTCATCTCCTGTTGCAACTCCGGGTTTGATAGAATGTGACATTTAGTATTGAGGATTAATTAAGAGTACAAAAATAATAATTTCTAAATTTAGAATGGATAATTTATTCCGATATTTATAACCGATTGTGAGAAATTAATTTCTTTAAACCATTTCTCATTTTCTGGTTTCGCAGGATTGAACGTTTTTAAACCTAATTCGCCACGAAGCACAAATATTCCGAAATCATAGCGAATACCAAAACCAGTTCCGACAGCGACATCTTTTAACGATTTTAATCCATGAAAGATGTATTTTTCATCTTCCACATTGTCGAGTACGTTCCAGATATTTCCAACATCGGCAAACAAAACGCCATTCCACGCACCTGAAATATTAAATCGAAACTCAGCATTTAATGCTAATTTCATATTGGCTTCGTTAAAATCGTTCAAACCGCCACTGGTTCCTGGCCCTAAACTATATGGTTGCCACGCACGGTTGTCGTTGGTTCCACCGCCAAAATAACTTCGGGAGAACGGAACGCTATTTGAATTTCCATACGGAATGGCAAGTCCGGCAAATGCTCTAACGGCAATTACTTTTTTTCTGTTTAAGTCAAAATGCTTGATGTATTCGAGTTCTCCTTTGATGTATTGCGAGTATTCTACTTCGAAAAAAGTATTGGAACCTTCTTGATTTTCCAACTGTTTTGATGCTCTTGCCAATAATGATAAAAAGTTTCCAGCCGATTCTATTTTGGTTTTAAACGCATAAAATTCATCATCGGTAAGTTCCTTTTTTGTGGTTTTTGAAAAACTAAAACTGGAAGCAAAAATTAAATTGTTTTCAGTCAAACGGTTTTTTCTTTCGTTGATACTTCTGATGGTTTTTAAATCGGTTTCGGATGGAAAAACTGTTGGATTGGGACCCAATACATCGTTTAAAAATCCGTTTGTTCCACTTTCAATAATTAAATTTCCGTCGGGATTAAAATAACTCGGATTAACAAAATAACCTGGATTGCTCGCTACAAACGATAAGTTTTCATACGACGATTGATAGATGTTAAAATAGTTACTGATGTTAACATTTCGAACAAACTGAATGTTGAATAAATCAAATTTTGCCGATGTATTTCTTCTTGGCGTCCAATTGTAAGTAAAGGCAGTTGTAAAGTTTTGTTTGTCGAGACCAATATTAGTTTGTTTGGCAAAACCAACACTAAACGTAGTGTACGGAATCATCGATTTTCGAATGATGCGATCCACGTTTATAGGAAAAAGAATCCTTGGAAAATTCAATTTGGCATCAACACCAACTTCAAAAATGTTGAAAAATGTATTGTCTGGATTGGCTAAATAACGCGAGGAACCGGTACTTCCTCTGAAACCAATTTCGAAAGTTTCGGCTCCGTTAAACACATTTCTGATGCCTAAAGAAGCATTTCCTGATATACCGAAATCCTGAATGTTAGACCGCGTAAAATCTGCGGAAGCGCCAAAAGTATACTTCTTTCTTGGTAATAAATAAATGTTGGCAATCAAACCATTCTCGTCTTTTGCATCAATAGAATATAATATTGATGGATAGTTAAACACTTTTAAATTACTTAAATATTTGGTCGTTAAAACGTTTCTTTCATCCGAATAAATACTTCCTGGCGTAATGAAAATAGCATTTACAATCGACTTTGGTCTGTATTTTAATTTGTTTTCGCTGTACAAATTAAAGCCTTTGTATTGGATGCTGTCGTTTATTTTTCCGTTGCCTTTCGCATTAGAATCGGTAAAAATATTGACGCGATTTACTTTGTATATTTTAAAATTTTGAGTCGAAGAGGTATCAGTATTTCGAATGATTTGGTCGTTGATTTTTACTCGGATGTTTACTTTTTTATTTGTTCTTAGAGTGTCTAAAACATACTCGATATAATTCTGTTGGAAGAAAAATACCCCGTTATTTCTGAAATCTTTTGTAATTCGGGTACGTTCGTTATCCAAATCTTCTTTGGCATATTGCTTTCCAGATACAATTAATGAGGCAGCTTTTTTGGTTGTGTACAACGAATCTAAAGCAGGAGTGAGGATGACCGTTGTAATCGTGTCAATAACATAACCAGCGCCTCTTTCAATTTTATAATTTACCATCGCTTTTTTGGTTTGCGATGTATCGGAAGTCGAACTCGTTTTAACATCAAAATATCCTTTGTGAAAATAATAGGCTTTTAAACGTTTTAAGGATTTTTTGGTGCTGTTAGAATCGAGGAGTACAGGCGCTTCACCGACTTCTTTTAAGAAATTATGAATGCCTTCATACCAAAAAGAATGACCAAGACGGTTGACTTGTTTTTTAGAAAGTAATTTAACTCGTCTTTTGTATTTTGCCGGATTGTTGATGTATTTTGCTTTGTATAGAGAATCGGTATTTTGCTTGGCAAGATTGTACAAATTTAAACGCAATCGATAGCCCAAAATAGAACTGTTTGGCTTTTGATACAATTGGTTAAAAACGTCGTCTTCTTTGGTCGTTTTGTCATCAACGTGAATTTCGTTTTTTAGCAATAACCGTTTGTGATTCGGAACCCGCTTCGTCATATTACACGACGCTAGGATAGTTCCAATTAAAACAAATAGTGCTATTTTTGTGAGGTGTTTTTTCAAAAGAGACAATTTAATTCAAAAGTACATTTTTTTATGCTTAGTAAAAATCAAATAAAGCTAATTACTAGTTTACAACAAAAAAAATTTCGGCAAGCGCATCAATTGTTTGTTGCCGAAGGTGTAAAAGTAATTCAAGAATTGTTACTATCAAATTTTGTGCTAGAACATTTGTATTGTAGCGAAGATGTTTTTCATTCGGTAGACAGTACACAAAAAACGATAGTTACCGAAACCGATTTGAAAAAAATAAGCAGTTTGTCTACAGCAAATACGAGTTTGGCGTTGTTTCAAATTCCAATCAATCAAAAGTCGTCTTCAAGTAAGATTATTTTAGCTTTGGATGACCTTCGCGACCCAGGTAATTTGGGTACGATTATTAGATTGTGTGATTGGTTTGGTATTCATCAAGTGGTTTGCTCTAAGGAAACGGTCGATGTCTACAATCCGAAAGTAGTACAAGCTACGATGGGTTCAATAGCTCGTGTTGCTATCACTTACGTGGATTTGCCTCAGTATCTTCAAGAAAGTAAATTGCCAGTTTACGGTACTTTTATGGATGGAAAAAATGTATACAAAGAAACGTTACCTTCTTCATGTGTGTTGGTTTTGGGAAATGAAGCCAATGGGATTTCAGACGAAGTAGCACAAGTTATTCAACACAAATTAGCGATTCCTCGTTTTGGTGAACTTCAAAAAACTGAGAGTTTAAACGTAGCAACAGCTACAGCGATTTTTTTAAGCGAGTTTAAAAGAGGAGAATAAAGAGTGAATTTTAGTGGAACGTAAAGTTGACAAAAACGGCTCTCGAACGCAAAGCATTAATGTTTCCTGTCCACGGACTGTTCGGGTCGTTGTCTCTAATCAACTCATCATCTAGGCCAAAAACCCCACGAATAGAAGGAGAGAATTTAAAGTATTCCAAGTAAAAATCAACACCAAAACCAAGTTCGTAATTTTTTGTCCACGGTTTTACTCTAAAACGTTGTTCTAAATTATCGTCTTGTGATTTAGAATTACTCGACAAATTAAGTGTCATCGAACCACCACCAACTAAATACGGACGAACATTTCCGAAACGAAGCGACGAAAATTTAATTAATAAAGGGAAATGAATATAGGTTGACTTTACTTCTCTTTCAGCATCAATTTGTCTAGTAAAACCAGTATAGGTTAAATTTCTTTGAGTGTAATAAAGTCCGGGTTCAAAGCGCAAATTAATGTATTCGTGCAAACGCAAATCACCTACTAAACCAACATTAAATCCGGTATTGCCTTTGACAACAATATCGGTATCGGGATTTTCTTCATAGTCAATTTTAAAATCGTACGAATTAAATCCTAAATAATAACCCCAATGCACGCGTTGTTTATCAAAATTTTCAAGGTTTATGATAGGATCTTTACTAAACAAGCCCTTAGTTTGGGCATGAAATGGCAAAGTGTAAATCAGAATTAAAATAAAAAATATCTTTCTCATAGGTTGATGCGCTAACTCCGCCTTATTTTTTTGATGCAGTATAAATGGTTGCTACTCCAAATGTTTGTGGCATAGCTTTCACCTCTATAAACCCAACTTTTCGTAAAATATTGTTTAACTTTTCTCCGTAAGGGAAAAGTGATGCCGATTCTGATAAATAACCGTACGCCACATTGTCTTTTGAAAACAATTTTCCAATGAGAGGTAAGATATATTTAGTGTAAATGGCATGACCTTGTTTGAAAGGTGTTTTTTCAGGAATAGAAGTTTCTAATATCACAAAAATACCATTGGGTTTTAACACACGAAGTATTTCGGAAAGTCCTTTTTCTAAGGTTTCAAAATTCCGAATACCAAACGAAACGGTTATAGCGTCAAAATAATTATCGGCATACGGAATGGCTTCACTGTCGCCCAAAACCATTTCTATTTTTTCAGACAGTTTTTTTTCTTTAATTTTCTTTTTCCCTATTTCGAGCATTCCGGCAGAAAGATCCAAACCAATAATTTTATCGGCAGAAGTTTCGGTCATTAAAATCGCCAAATCGCCAGTTCCTGTAGCAATATCAAGTACAGTTGACGGCTTTTTTTCGGCCACTAAAGCCACTACTTTTTTACGCCATTTTACATCAATTCCGAATGAGATGACACGATTTAATCCGTCATAATTGTCAGATATGTTGTCAAACATTTGGGTAACTTGTTCTTTTTTACCTAATGTAGAATTTTTATACGGCGTAACAGTTTTTGGCATTGTACCTTTTTTTGAAGTGCAAAAATACTAATAATAAGGATAGGAATTTATTTTTTTATAAAGGTTTGAAAAGTAAAATCGAAGCCGTGTTTTTCGTCTTTCGGATGAAATTCTTCAAATACCAATTGCCATTTTTCGATATCAATTACTGGAAAATAGGTGTCGGCATCAAAGTGATGATGCACTCGCGTAAGTTCTATTTTGTCGGCAATAGGTAAGGCTTGTTTGTAAATTTCGCCGCCACCAATAACAAAAACATTTTCGTTTTTTGGTGCCATTTCAATTGCTTTTTCCAAACTATCGGCAATTAAGCAACCTTCAGGATGGTAGTTTTTTTGTCGTGTGATGATAATGTGGGTTCGATTGGGTAACGGTTTCGGAAAACTTTCAAAGGTTTTTCGTCCCATAATAATAAAGTGACCAGAAGTAATCGCTTTGAATCGTTTAAAATCATCGGGTAAATGCCAAATTAAATCGTTGTTCTTGCCTAGGGCATTGTTTTCTGCAGCTGCAGCAATAAGAATAATCATTTTGTATTGTTTTCGATGTCGTTTTTTAATTGCTCTATTTTTTTCTCTTGCAGTGACATTAATTTATTGATTTGCTCGCGCTCCCAGTTTTTATTCATAAAACTAGCGGTAATAAAGACTTGAATAAAGTGCAGAATAAAAACAAAAAACCAAGCGGTTATTGCCCAGATGTACCAATTTGTGGGTTCACCAACATGCATCCATTTATTTGCAGCAAATAAAAATAAACTTCCTATAAAAAAAACGACAAAGTGGAAATACAAACGTTTTTTTTGCCGAATTCTTCTTCGGGCATACTCATATAATTCATGCTGTTCTGTATCCATACAACTGTAATTTAGCATTTAAAGGTACAATATTATTTTAAAAGCTAAAAAAGCACACTGGTAATAATTCAGTAAGAAAACGTTTTTCTTTTTTGATATACTAAAATACTTCCTTAAAAAATAAGAATCTTGTTTTTTTTGGAACTGGTTTTTGTCAAAATAGCAATTCTACACCTGATTGTAAATTGTTGCTTTTTATTGTGTTACTTTGCGTCATTAATCTATAAATGAATTAGTTATGGCAATTAAAAAACAAGTTATAAAAACAAAACCAGTGTGTAAAGTTACTTTTTCAATCGATGCAAAAGAAGCAAACACAGCTGCAGTAATTGGAGATTTCAACAACTGGAATCCTTCAGAAGGAGAATTATCAAAATTAAAAAACGGGACTTTTAAAGCTACTTTTGATTTACCAAAAGAAAATTCTTTTGAGTTCAGATATTTGGTTGACGGAGCATTTATAAACGATCCTGAAGCAGATAGTTACCGTTGGAACGAATTTGCAAACGCTGAAAATAGCGTTTTAGAAGTATAGTTTATTTGGTTATTAGTTAAAAATCCGCTTGACTTTGGTTGAACGGATTTTTTTATGCTTGAAACTTTTTAAAATGAAAATGGTCTTTCCAGTTTAGTTTGGAAAGACCATTATTACTTAGATTTAATAAAGCTGTATTTATTTTTTTGTTGGATACAATAGTTTGTATTTTTCTTGTGTTTTTTTAATTATTTCTGCTTTATAGGAAGCATCTGTAAATAATTTATTCAACACAGGTTGCTTTGTAATATCGATACCTTGATTTTTATAGCTGTTTTCTAAATAAACAAAGGCTTCTTCCATTACTTGATCATTAAGTTCAGCAGGCATATTTGCAGCAAGTAATTCATTTCTTGTTGGAAGTTTTTCTGGCGTTACAGCTACAGCGGTAGTAGTATTTGTTTTCAGAGTAGGCGTAGTTCCGTTTTCTAAAGCTAAAAGACGTTGCTCTAACGTACTGTATTTGTTTTCAAGAGCTACGATTTTTCTTTCTTGTTGGATAGCTAATCGAGCTACATCATTTCCATTAAGTCCGATTGCCATATTTACTGTCGAAATTCCACCGTTTATCAACGCATTTGACCAAGCTACTCCAACAATTTCACGATATTGTTCTGCTTTTATTTCATTTGGAGCGACAGCAATACCAGTTCCGTCATTCAATCCAGAAGGAAGAATGTAATCGCCAGATACAACAATACCTCTTACCTTAACTGGTATTTGTCCCATGAACGCTACTTTTTCAAATGATTTTTCATTCCCATCCATTGGCATATTTCCTAAAATGGCTGGTTTGGTCGAAATGACCATGTATTGTGACGCATTCTGAGTGAATTTGGAAATTTTTCCACCGTTTACAGCTACAATATCTCCAGCAACAATTTTTTCGTTAAAATTGCTGCGTTCCAACCATTCTGCATAATCTGCTGATCCTGATTGATACGTTACGCCAAGATTTTCAAGTGCAAAAACATTGTAAGCAGCTAAATTAGCAGTCGCTAAAACCAAATCGGCTGCTGCCATTGCGATACAAGCACCACATGGTCCGGTTGAAGCACCTACACCACCAACAACTACTGGAATAGCTGCCAAAGGAACATTCGCAATTGCTTTTGCTTCTTCTGCTACCAATATTGAATTGTCAAAAATAAATTCAGGATCTGATGTTGCTTCTGAAGTTGTTTCGCCTTCAATTCGTCCAACAGCATTTCCATTTCCATTAAAAAAGGTGATGAAATTATTTGAATTATCAGGAGTTCCAGGATTTAATTTAATGGCAATTCCTTGATCGCTTCCTTGAACTCGCAAGGGATGAGCTCCAAACGATCCGCCACCACCACTAACATTTGCAGTTATGGTTACTTGTCCGTCTACATTTAGTGTGTCGTTTATATCGGTGGCACCATCCACATTTAAAACACCTGTCAAATGGGTTGCAGCTGCATTATTAACATTTAGTGCGCTGTTTAAATTACTTGTCCCATCAACGTTTAATGTGCTGTTTAAATCGGTTGCTCCATCTACATTTAAAACACCAGTTAAGTGGGTTGCAGCGGCATTGTTAACATTTAATGAACTATTTAAATTGGTTGTTCCATCAACATTTAATGTGTTGTTTAAATCGGTGGCTCCGTCTACATTTAATACGCCAGTTAAATGAGTTGCAGCAGCATTGTTAACATTCAACGTACTATTCAAATCGGTTGCACCGTCAACGTTTAGTGTATTGTCTAAATCGGTTGCTCCATTTACATTTAAAACGCCTGTCAAAAGAGTAGCTTTAGCATTGGCAACTGTAAAGTTTCCATTGTTAATGGTTTGACCACCTAGCGCATTCAAATACACATTTCTGTTAACGGTCAAATCTTCTCCAACTTCCAAACTTTTTCTTAATTTGATATCGCCATTGGCTTGAATACGAAGACGGTCGATATTGTTTGTTACAATTACCAAATCTTGATAATCTGTAGTTCCTAGCTTGTCTTCAATAGGATTTGTATTTGAGTTTCCAAATAAAGACCATGTTTGAGACGGAATGCCAGCAGAAGGGCGACTGATTAAATTAGTGTCAGCATTTGTATTGCCTTTAAAAACATCATTAACAAATTGCGAAAGATGTGTCGGTTTGTTTTGAAGGTCATTGTAGTTGCCACTAAAAGCATTATCCGCTTTACGTGCATTTAATGCATAAGGAACACTTAGTAATTCACTAACACCCACAATATCAAAATTTGAATTGCCTGTAGCATCGGTCGCTGTTTTGATAAAATAAGAATCATTTGACCAATCAATATCGGCAAATCTTCCTTTCATGATTTCGCCACCACCAATTTCCAAACTTGCAAGACCATTTGTGTTTGTGTTGGTTGTGTGATTTTCAACATAAACAGCTTCTCCGTCTTTAGAACCTTTAAGAACGCTGATTTGAATGGTTACTTTTTGATTGGAAACTAATGTTCCTTTGCTATTGCGAATAACCGATTGATAGCTCATTTTGTTAGGCGTTTGAGCAAAAGTCGTAGTCGTAATTAGAAGTACTATTATAAGGTGTATTATTTTTTTCATGTCTTTTAATTTTTAATTATTTTAAAGGTTTTGATTGTTTTTTCATTCGAAATTACTTTTAGAAAATAGGTACCATGTGGAAAATTCTTCATAGTAATGGAAGCGGTATTTTCTGTAAACATATCGTTGGATAGTAATTGTCCGGAAAGACTATACAATTGATACAATAAAATACTTGTGCCAATATTTTCTGTTTTTAAGTAGACCATATCCGTTGTCGGATTTGGATAAGCTGTAAACTGTAATTGGGAAGCAATCGCGTCTTTTTCGTTTACAATTTCCAAAATTTCATAGGCGTTTTGCACTCCTTGTGAAACAGAAATGTTCTCGGATGAAATCGTAGAATAAACGGACTGACCAATAGAATAACTCGACGAACCATTGATGCCAGTTGCATCTCCGCCAGAAGCCACAATGGTTTCTTGAGCATGAATAGTGAACACAGCAAAGAATGCAATTGCTGTTAGGATTTTTTTTCTCATTGTTTTGATTTTGATAAGATTTCCTTAAAATCAACTCAAGTAAAAAGTCGATTTTATTTTGGTCTTTGTTTGTTTTACACAATTTAATGCTAATATTTTGTGAAACAGTAAATTATCGACGAAGTGTCAATTTTATAGACAAAAGGAATTATCTCAAAATCAAATGATTGAGATGTGTGTTTTTGAAATAAGTTGGATAAAAATTAAACCGCTACAATTCCTTTAATATGTGGATGCGGATCATAGTCTTCTAAAGTGAAGTCTTCAAAAGTGAAATCAAAGATGTTTTTGATATTCGGATTTAAAACCATTTTTGGAAGCGGTTTAGGCTCGCGAGAAAGTTGCAATTCCACTTGTTCAAAATGATTATTGTAAATATGTGCGTCGCCAAAAGTGTGAATGAATTCGCCCACTTGCAAATCGCAAACCTGAGCAATCATCATCGTAAATAAGGCATACGAAGCAATATTAAAAGGAACACCTAAAAATATATCGGCGCTTCGTTGGTAGAGTTGACATGATAATTTTCCGTCAGCAACATAAAATTGAAAAAACGCATGACACGGAGGCAAAGCTGCTTTTCCGTTGGCAACATTCTCTGAAAATGATTTGGATGTATCGGGTAAAACAGAAGGATTCCAAGCCGAAACCAGCATACGTCGGCTGTTTGGATTTTTCTTTAAGGTATCAATTAATTCTTTAATTTGATCTATTTCTTCGCTGTTCCAATTGCGCCATTGGTGACCGTAAACCGGACCTAAATCGCCGTTTTCATCGGCCCATTCATCCCAAATTTTAACGCCATTTTCTTTTAAATAGGCAATGTTGGTTTCGCCTTTCAAAAACCATAACAATTCATACACAATCGATTTTAAGTGCAACTTTTTAGTGGTTACCATCGGAAACCCTTCGCTTAAATCGAAACGCATTTGGTAGCCGAAAACACTTTTGGTTCCGGTTCCAGTTCGATCGCCTTTTTGAGTTCCGTTTTCTAAAACGTGTTTAACTAAATCGTGGTATTGTTTCATGGTAATGTAAGCTATTCGTTTTTATAAATTTTTCCGTTTTTCATCACAAAAACGGTCGTTTCTAGTGTTTGGATTTTGGTCAACGGATTTTCGTTTACGGCTATAATATCCGCTATAAAATTAGGTTTGATTTGCCCAATTTCAGCATCAATTCCCAACAACATCGCATTGGTTATTGTAGCTGCTTGGATGGCTTCAATAGCAGGCATTCCGGCTTCGACCATATAGCCAAATTCCTTCGCATTCAATCCGTGTGGATAAACTCCAGCATCGGTTCCGAATGCAATTTTAACGCCTTTTTTATAAGCTTTTGCAAAAGTAGATTGTATTTTCGGACCCACCTCGCGAGCTTTTGGCACTACGATTTCGGGATAAAACCCTTCTATTTCGGCATTTTTTGCGACTTCTTTTCCAGCTGTAATCGTTGGAACCAAATAGCAGTCATATTTTTTCATCAACTCCATCGTTTCATCACTCATGAATGTGCCGTGTTCTATGGTTTTTATTCCGCCGAGAATGGCTCTTTGCATGCCTTCATCGCCATGAGCGTGAGCTGCAGTTAACATGTTGTAATCTTTAGCGGTAGTCGTGATGGCTTTGATTTCTTCGATAGTCATTTGCGGATTTTTACCGCTTTTCGCTACACTTAAAACGCCACCAGTTGAAGTAATTTTAATCACATCAGCTCCTTCTTTGTAACGGTCTCGAACGGCTTTTACTCCTTCTTCGGGTGAATTAATGACACCTTCTTTTGGACCAGGATCACCAACATATTTTCGGTTGCTGCCGTTGGTTGGATCGGCATGACCACCAGTTGAAGCAATAGCTTTTCCAGCAGTAAATATTCTTGGGCCATCGATATATCCTTTGTTTACAGCTTTTCGTAATGAAATGTTTATGCCACTTCCACCCAAATCACGAACTGTTGTAAAACCAGCCAACAAAGTAAGTTTAAGATATTGCACCGATTCGAGTGCCACATCGGCTTCGTTATCTATGTATTCTGAAGTATAGGCTCTGCTTGCTTCGACAGTTTCAACATGCACGTGAAGATCAATAAGTCCGGGTAAAACGTACTTGTTTTTGAGATCAATTTCGATATCACTCGGCTTTGCCTTAGCAACAAAACCGTCTTCGATTTTTGTAATTTTTGTTTTAGAAACTACAATTGTTTTATTGGTTACTATTTTTCCAGAAGCTACGTCGAGTAATTGCCCACAATGCAAATAGTAGTCTTGAGAAAATCCAAATACAGAAAACAAAGCAAGTAAAAGCGATAAAGAGTGTTTGTTTTTCATTGTTGTTTTTTCAAGGGTTACGATTCTAAAAAGCTAAAAAATTTATGATTCTCTCTTCGAAATTTCGTCTCTTATTCGCGCTGCTTTTTCGTAATCTTCATCTTGAACCGCACCTTCTAAGAGTTCGTGTAATTCTATCAAGCTTAATTTAGCATAGCCATCGCCTTCATTTCCTTCTTCATCCAAACCAAACGTTTCTGGTGTCGAAAGAATGTCATCGTCGCTTGGCGATTGCCCTTCGATTTCGGGAGCATTCGGATTGAGATAAATACCTGCTTTGTCCAATATGTTTTTATACGTAAAAATAGGAGCTTGAAAACGAAGTGCCAACGCAATAGCATCAGACGTACGCGCATCAATTATTTCTTCAATTTTGTCTCTTTCGCAGATGATACTCGAATAAAAAACGCCATCAACCAATTTGTGAATGATGACTTGCTTTACTACAATTTCAAATCGGTCAGCAAAACTTTTAAACAAATCATGTGTTAACGGACGCGGTGGTTTTATTTCTTTTTCTAAAGCAATAGCAATCGATTGTGCTTCGAAGGCACCAATTACAATAGGTAGTTTTCGCTCGCCATCAACTTCATTTAATATGAGTGCATACGCACCATTTTGGGTTTGGCTGTAGGATATTCCTTTTATTGTTAGTTTTACTAAACTCATTTAGATTTTAGATTGTGAATTTTAGATTTTAGAGTGTTACACTAAATCTAAGATGTTTATTTGTTGTCAATTTACATGAAAATTTCCTATAAAAAACTGAACTTTACTCAATACAGTTGGCTAATTAGCCCTGATGGCAGCAAGTAGCTCCCGATTTTTCGGGACTACTGCGAACAGCAGGAATAGGGACTGCAAAGTAACAAAAAACTTTCGCTTCAAAAAATTCAAAGGCATAAAAAAATAAGCTACCTAAAAAATTTCAGATAGCTTATCAGCTTGAGTTAGTTTTATTGTTACGAATTCTGAGCTTTGAATTCTTTTAGTTTTTGAGTCAATCGAGGTAAGATGTCAAAGGCATCACCTACAATTCCGTAATCGGCTACTTTAAAAAACGGTGCTTCTGCATCGCTATTGATAACTACCTTTACTTTAGAGGAATTGATTCCGGCAATGTGTTGAATAGCGCCTGAAATTCCTACAGCGATATACAAATTAGTCGCAACAGGTTTTCCAGTTTGACCAACGTGTTCACTGTGAGGACGCCATCCCAAATCGGAAACTGGTTTAGAACAAGCAGTTGCTGCTCCAAGAACAGCAGCTAAATCTTCTAACATTCCCCAGTTTTCTGGACCTTTTAATCCACGTCCGCCCGAAACTACAATATCAGCATCGGCGATAGTTACTTTACCTGACGCTTTTTCTACTGAATCTACTTTTACTGAGAAATCAGCTTCGTTTAATGTTGGAGTAAAATCTTCTTCTGATATAGAAGCAGCACTTTCTACCAAACCAAATGAATTTTTACCAATCGCAATCACCTTTACATCTGTTGAAATTTCGGTAATATTAAAAGCTTTGTTTGAGAAGGCTGTTCTTTTTACTTGAAAAGGAGCTGTCGAAAGAGGCAATCCAACTACGTTAGAAGCGAATCCAGCTTCTAATCCCACAGCAACTAGTGGCGCAAGATATAAACTGTCGGTTGTGGAAGAAAGAACAAGTACTTTGCTCGCTTCTTTTTTAGCCGCTTGTTTGATAACATCAGCGTAGGCTTTTGCGTTGAAGTTGGCTAATTTATCGTTAGACACTTTCAACACTTTGGTTACACCATAGTTTGCTAATTCGGAAACATTTCCTGCGTTAACGGTTACAGCTGTTACTGTTGTGCCAAGTGAATCGGCAACTTTTTTTGCATAGGAAGCCAATTCGAAAGCTACTTTCTTGAATTTTCCGTCTGCGTATTCTGCGTATATTAATAATGACATGATTGTAAATTTAGGATTAAGGATTTTTTAATTTAGGATTAAGGATTTTTTCATTTAGGACTTTTCAAATCCTAATTCCTAAATCCCAATTCTTAAATAACTTTTGCTTCGTTGTGTAATAAATTAATTAACTCATCCAAGTTGTCTGCAGACACTAATTTTACTGCCGATTTCGGAGCTGGTTTTTCAAATTTCACTGCTTTAGTTTCAACAGAAGCTGCAACAGGTTCTAAAACTGTCAGCACTTTTGTTCGTGCTGTCATGATGCCTCTCATATTTGGAATGCGTAAATCTTTTTCTTCAACCAAACCTTTTTGTCCACCAATTACTAATGGAAGGGAAGCAGAAATAATTTCTTTTCCACCGTCGATTTCGCGAGCTGCTTTTGCAGACGTTCCGTCTACAGTCAATTCGGTACACGAGTTTACAAAGTTGTAGTCTAGTAAACCAGCTAACATACCAGGAACCATTCCGCCGTTATAATCTAACGATTCTCTTCCGCAGATAACCAAATCATAACCACCATTTTTTACTACTTCTGCTAATTGTTTCGCCACAAAAAATCCGTCAGTAGCGGCAGCATTGACACGAATAGCTTCGTTGGCACCAATTGCTAATGCTTTTCTTAAGGTTGGTTCTGTGTCAGGACCACCTACATTTACCACCGTAACGTTGGCATTTTGTTGCTCTTGAAACCAAATCGCTCTCGTTAAACCAAACTCGTCATTCGGATTAATGACATACTGAACACCGTTGGTATCAAATTCGGCATCGCCATTGATAAAGTTAATTTTTGAAGTAGTATCAGGCACGTGGCTGATGCAAACTAATATTTTCATTATATATTTTTTTAAATGATTTTTTCCGTGTGTAAAAGTATAAAATATATTTCTAATAATTATATGCGCGCATAGTATTTTTTAAAAAAAATGAGCATTCAATCGATTTCGTAGGAGAATTCAAATCAATGTCAAAAAGATTTAACTTTTGTTTCATTCTAAAAGTAAGAAAACCCAAGTCATTATTTAGAGTTATTATGTTTTTTTATCATTTTAAATTTTTACTTTTGCTATCCAAAATTGACATAAAGTAATTTATATATGAGAACGATACAATTTAGAGAAGCTATTTGTGAAGCAATGAGTGAAGAAATGCGTCGCGATGAAGCCGTATATTTAATGGGTGAAGAAGTAGCTGAATACAACGGAGCTTACAAAGCGTCAAAAGGAATGTTGGATGAATTCGGACCAAAACGAGTTATCGATACACCGATTGCCGAATTGGGTTTCGCAGGAATCGCAGTAGGTTCTGCCATGAACGGTTGTCGTCCGATTGTAGAATACATGACCTTCAACTTCTCATTGGTTGGAATTGATCAAATTATCAATAACGCAGCAAAAATGCGTCAAATGTCGGCAGGACAATTTCCTATGCCGATGGTTTTTCGTGGACCAACAGCTTCTGCTGGACAATTAGGAGCTACACATTCACAAGCTTTTGAAAACTGGTTTGCTAATACTCCAGGTTTAAAAGTGGTTGTTCCTTCTACTGTTTATGATGCAAAAGGATTATTAAAAGCCGCTATCCGTGACAACGATCCTGTTATTTTCATGGAATCAGAGCAAATGTATGGTGACAAAGGTGAAGTGCCAGATGGAGAATACATTATTCCGTTAGGTGTTGCCGATATTAAAAGAGAAGGTAAAGATGTAACCATTGTGTCTTTCGGAAAAATCATCAAAGAAGCATTTATCGCTGCAGATGAATTAGCAAAAGAAAATATTTCATGTGAAATTATCGACTTGCGAACAGTGCGTCCAATGGATTACGATACCATTATTGCATCAGTTAAAAAAACCAACCGTTTGGTAGTACTTGAAGAAGCTTGGCCTTTTGCAAGTGTCGCTTCTGAAATTACTTATATGGTACAAGACAAAGCGTTCGATTATTTAGATGCTCCTGTGCAACGAATTACAACTGCCGACACACCAGCGCCGTATTCACCAACCTTATTAAAAGAATGGTTGCCCAACGCAGCTGATGTGGTAAAAGCCGTTAAAAAAGTACTATACAAATAGATTTTAGAAAGTTAGAAAAATCTTAAAATCTAAGTAGTCTAAAAATCTAAACATCTAAATACCTATATTTGGAACTTCATCAAAATCCCCTTTGATGAAGTTTTTTTATAAAACATATATGAGAAAAATTCTATTTTTTTATTTCCTTTTGACCTTGAGTTTTGCAGCTGCTGTAGTAGCACAGACTAAAATCAGCGGTATCGTAACGGATAAAAAAAGCCAACCCATATCGTTTGCGAATGTTCTTTTTAAAGGAACTAATGAAGCAACTGTTTGTAATGAAGACGGTCGTTTTTACATGGAATCACCCAACAATTACACAACGGTTATAATTGCATTTGCAGGGTATACAACCAAAGAAATCGAATTGACCAAGCAGGTAAATTACGAAATGAAGATTGTGTTGAACTCAGAAGAAGTGTTGGATGAGGTGAAAGTATTCGCCGGAAAAACATCCAAAAAGAACAATCCAGCCTTAGACATTCTCAGAAAAATATGGGAGAGAAAACGTAAGAACGGACTAAAAATGTTCAATCAATACCAATACGAAAAGTACGAAAAAGTAGAATTCGATTTGAATACCATCGACAGTGCTTTCATGAAAAGAAAGATTTTTAAAGGGATGGAATTTGTCTTCGAAAAAATCGATACTTCAAAAATAACAGGAAAAACCTATTTGCCGATTTTTATCAACGAAGCGATTTCAGACGTGTACGGCGACAATAAAACGAGTAAAACAAAAGAAATCTTAAAGGCAAATAAAAACTCAGGTTTAGGAAGTGGCGATGGTGTAAACACCTTTATTAAAGATCTGTACAACGATTACGACATTTATAACAATTACCTAAATTTTTTCGATAAAAGCTTTACGAGTCCACTTTCCCGAACCGGAATTGATGTCTATAATTATGTCTTGACCGATACCGCTTTTATCGATAACAAATGGTGTTACAATATTGTTTTTTATCCACGACGTAAAAATGAACTGACTTTCAAAGGCGATTTTTGGGTGAACGACACCACTTTTGCCATTAAAAGCATCAATATGGCGGTGACAAAAAGTGCCAACATCAACTGGGTAAAAGACATTTATTTGGAACAAGAATTTGAAGTGGTAAATGATTCTGTTTTTCTATTAACCCGTGATTATTTAATGTCTGATTTTGCGTTGAACAAAAAAGAAACATCCAAAGGAGTTTATGGAAAACGAACATCTTTGTATCGAAATCATAAATTCAATATTGAAAAACCTGAAAAATTCTACAAACAAGAAGTCAATTTTGTCGATATGTCGGCATACAACAAAGACGATGATTATTGGAGTGAAAACCGATTTGAAAAACTCAACAAAGACGAACTCGGAATCTACAAACTCATAGACACTTTAAAAACCGTAAAAAAATTCAAACAGATTTACAATGCGGTTGAAATTTTAGGAAGTGGCTATGTTGAAATTCCATCACTAAAACTCGATTACGGTCCGATTTTCTCCACTTTTGGTTACAATGAAGTAGAAGGAATTCGATTAAGAGTTGGAGGAAGAACCTATTTCACTTCCAACGATTTGTGGCGAGTACAAGGCTATACAGCGTATGGTTTTGATGACCACAAATTCAAATACGGTCTTTCTGGAAAATGGATGATTGACAAGAAAAATCGTCTGATTATTTCAGCTGGAAACCGTCGTGATGTGGAGCAAATTGGTGTGAGTCTTACTACCACTAATGACGTTCTTGGAAGAAGTTTTGCTTCATCCAGTTTATTGTCTTCTGGAAATAACGGAAAACTAACCAACATCAATCTGACCAATGTTGCGGTCGAATTTGAACCGTTTAAAAACTTCGTGATTGGCACCGGATTTTCGTATCGTACCTTGGTTTCAGCATCGCCTACATTTAAACTCGATTACTATACAGACGACACACAAACGACAACAAAAAGTAACGTAAAACAATCGGAAATCAACCTTCAAATTGAGTATTCACCTCAAAAAAAATATGTAGGTTATGGAGTCGAGAGGTTGTTTGTTGACAATCCTCACAGTCGCTTTTTTGTGAATTACAGCTCTGGAATTAAAGGCATGCTCGACAGCGATTTCGATTATCAAAAAGTACAATTGTATTACAAGCAACCCATTACTATTGGTCCGTTAGGAAGAACCAACATTACCATGGAAGTCGGAAAAACCTTTGGCAAAATTCCGCTTGGATTAATGAGTATCATTCCCGGAAATCAATCGTATTTTAATATCGAAAATACCTTTAGCAATTTAAATTACTACGAATTTGTTTCCGATCAATACACGACTTTTAATTGGGAACACAATTTCCAAGGCCGATTGTTTTCTAGAATTCCGATGATGCGTAAACTCAATTGGAGAGAAATTATTGGTGTTAGAACTGTTTTTGCTTCCGCGTCTGACGAAAATAAATTTTTAAATGCTTCTGGATTGCAATACAATTCGCCAACTAATGGCTATTGGGAATACAGCGCCGGAATCGGAAATATTTTCAAAGTATTCCGTCTCGATTGTAGTTGGAGAGGCAATTACCGTGACGTTCCCGAAACAAATAATTTCACAATAAAAGGTTCGTTTGGGTTTTATTTTTAGAAGCTATTTCCAGCTATTCGTTGCAATCTTGTCATTGCGAGCTTGCGAAGCAATCTCACAATAACAAGGATTTCCACTGCTATCTGGGCTATACTTTATTTTATGCAACACGCCATCGATTACTTATCCATCAAAGACGAAAAGCTAAAGTCCATTATTGAAAATTTTGGTCATCCCGTTATCCAAAAGCGCGACGAAGGTTTTGCATCGATGTGTCATATTATTTTAGAACAACAAGTTTCGATTGCTTCCGCAAAAGCGTGTTACGATAAAATCGCAACCTTGTTTGGCAACATTACACCTGAAATCATTTTAAATTGTAAGGATGAAGCACTAAGAAGCTGTGGAGTTTCGCGTCAAAAAACCACATACCTAAAAGATTTAGCGTCTAAAGTGCTTTCGGGCGAAATTGATTTTACTACGTATTCATCCATATCCGAAGCGCAAATTAGAGCCGAACTCATCACTATAAAAGGTGTAGGCAATTGGAGTATTGAAGTGTATTTAATGTTTTGCCTTCAAAGTCAAGACATTATTCCGCTTGGAGATATCGCTATTAAAAACACAATAATCGAATTGTACGAACACCATTCACCCGAACAAATGCTCGTACTTTCCGAGAATTGGAAACCTTATCGAACGATGGCTTCCTATATTTTGTGGCATCATTATCTTACAAAGCGCAAAAAGATTTAACCGTTTTTAGTAAAGAATTTTTGATCCAAACTGTATTTTCCAACACCAGTAAAAAGCAATCCTACATAAATGGTGAAATATACAAAAGCATCATTAAATTTATAGCCATGCTCGCCGTTCTCAAGTATCGAACCCGGAAAAATAACCAGAAAAATATACGCCATACAAAACGCCAATACAAACAAACTAAAGCGAGAGAACAATCCTAGAATTAAAAAAACACTACAAAAGAACTCGGCAAAAATGGTTAGCGATAACGGAACAGCACCCGACATTCCTAGGAAAGAAACGTTTTTAGCCCAAAAATCATCAACAACCATTTCGTTAAAATGAATCAGTTTTTGATAGCCAATAAAAGCCATTAACAAACCGATTATCAATCGGATACATAACAATCCAAAGTCTTTGTTGATTGGATTCGCAGAAAAAGAAAATAATTTAGACATAGTTTGGTTTTTAAGTTGGTTTAAGAAATTGAGTTACTCAAAATTACACAATTTAGAAATAGCATCCATTAAAAAATCAGCTCATTTGAAAATTTAAAAAGATATAATTCCACTCTATAACAGATTTTCTGTATAAGTTGCTTTCTTTCTTAAAATTTTGTTATTTTTGCACCCGATAAAATTTATAACAAACATTTATATATTTATGGAATCAATGATGATTTATGTGCCAATAGTTATGGCGTTAATAGGATTGGCTTTTATGGCAATCAAACGATCTTGGGTGTTAAAACAAGATGCTGGTGATGGGAAGATGAAAGAAATTTCAGATTACATCTACGAAGGTGCCTTGGCGTTCCTAAAAGCAGAATACCGATTGTTAGCAGTATTCGTACTTATAGCAAGTATTGTATTAGCAGGAATTACTTTTATACCTGGAGTTAAAACGCATTTGTTAATAGTAATCGCCTTTATTTGCGGAGCATTCTTTTCAGCTTTGGCTGGAAATATGGGAATGAAAATCGCAACCAAAACCAACGTTCGTACAACTCAAGCTGCTCGTACTAGTTTGCCACAAGCTTTAAAAGTTTCTTTTGGTGGTGGAACAGTAATGGGATTAGGAGTTGCTGGTTTGGCCGTTTTAGGTTTGACAGGTTTCTTCATTATATTATTCCAATTTTTTATGAATGGGACATGGACTTCAACAGAAGACATGACTGTAGTTTTAGAAACATTGGCTGGTTTCTCTCTTGGAGCAGAATCTATCGCTTTATTCGCAAGAGTTGGTGGTGGAATTTATACAAAAGCTGCCGATGTTGGAGCTGATTTAGTAGGTAAAGTAGAAGCTGGTATTCCAGAAGATGATCCACGTAATCCAGCTACAATTGCTGATAACGTTGGAGATAACGTAGGTGACGTTGCCGGAATGGGTGCCGATTTATTCGGTTCGTATGTAGCAACCGTTTTAGCTGCGATGGTTTTAGGTAACTACGTAATTAAAGATATGGGCGGAAAAATCGAAGACGCTTTTGGCGGAATCGGTCCAATTTTATTGCCAATGGCAATTGCAGGTTTCGGAATCTTATTCTCTATCATCGGAACGATGTTAGTAAAAATATCAAGTGATGATGCTAAAGAAAAACAAGTACAAGGTGCATTAAACATTGGAAACTGGGTTTCTATCGTATTAACAGCTATCGCTTGTTTCGGATTGGTAAAATTCATGTTGCCAGAAATGATGCAAATGGAATTCTACGGTGAAGGATTGAAAGAAATCTCTTCTATGAGAGTTTTCTATGCAACTATCGTCGGATTAATTGTAGGTGGAGCTATTTCATCGGTAACCGAATACTACACAGGATTAGGTACAAAACCAGTTATGGCTATCGTACAAAAATCGTCAACTGGAGCAGGAACTAACGTAATCGCTGGTTTAGCAACTGGTATGATTTCTACTTTTCCAACAGTTTTATTGTTTGCTGGTGCTATCTGGGCATCGTATGCTTTCGCAGGATTTTACGGAGTAGCCTTGGCTGCTTCTGCAATGATGGCTACAACGGCTATGCAATTAGCAATTGATGCTTTCGGACCAATTTCGGATAACGCTGGAGGAATTGCTGAAATGAGTGAATTACCAAAAGAAGTGCGTACGCGTACAGACATTTTGGATTCAGTTGGTAACACAACGGCTGCAACTGGAAAAGGTTTTGCTATCGCTTCTGCAGCGTTAACATCATTGGCATTATTTGCTGCGTATGTAACTTTTACTGGAATTGACGGTATTAATATATTCAAAGCGCCAGTATTGGCTATGTTATTTGTAGGTGGAATGATTCCAGTTGTTTTCTCTGCATTAGCAATGAACTCTGTTGGTAAAGCTGCTATGGACATGGTGTATGAAGTACGTCGTCAGTTCAAAGAAATTCCAGGAATCATGGAAGGAACTGGTAAACCAGAATACGGTAAATGTGTTGAGATTTCTACAAAAGCAGCGTTACGTGAAATGATGTTGCCAGGAATTTTGACTATTGGTTTCCCAATTGCAATTGTATTATTAGGTAAATTAGTATACGGAGATAACAACCAATTAATCGCTGAAATGTTAGGTGGTTATATGGCTGGAGTTACAGTATCAGGTGTACTTTGGGCTGTGTTCCAAAACAATGCTGGTGGTGCTTGGGATAACGCTAAGAAATCGTTCGAGGCTGGAGTTATGATTAATGGTGAAATGACATACAAAGGTTCTGATGCTCACAAAGCAGCGGTAACTGGAGATACTGTTGGAGATCCATTTAAAGATACTTCTGGTCCATCGATGAACATCTTAATCAAATTGACATGTCTTATCGGATTGGTAATCGCTCCAATTTTAGGAAGCGGTCATGCTGAAGGTGGTGCAAACAAGAAAATGGAATGCACTATCGAAATGAAAAAAGAGTGCAAAGATATGGGCAAATGCGACATGAGTAAATGTGCTACAATGACTAAAGAAGAGTGTGCAAAAATGTGCGATTCTTTACAATGTACACCAGCGCAAAAAGAAGCTTGTCTTTCTCACTACGATGCTGATGGAAAATTCATCGCTGATAAAAAAGATTGTTGTGCGAGAAAAGAAATGACAACAACGGCTAGCAAAGATGTTAGAGTTGAAATCACAAATACCAACGGAAAAGCAAAAGCTACTGTAACAACTACGGTTGATGGTCAATCGGCAACACAAACTTTTGAGGGTACTGAAGCTGAAGTAAAAGCAAAAGTGGATGCTTTAAAATAATAAAGCAACTTTTTTCAATATAAAAAATGCCTTCCAATTTGGAGGGCATTTTTATTTATAATAAATGAAGAATTGCATGGAACTATTTTTTTATTTACATTTATAACATTGTTTTTAAACAAGTTAGGCTTATGAAAAAATTTACTTTACTCTTACTGATATTTCTTAGTTCACTTTTAAGCTGGTCACAAATTCCGAATTGGAACTGGGGATACAATTACGAATCCTTAAACAATGATACCAGAGGAATAACGACAACCGCACCTAATGGCGATGTCTATTTGATTGGTAATTTTTCATCTTCTTCTATAACGATTGGAACACATACTTTAACCAATACAGGTGATGCCAATACGAGTGAAATTTACATTATTAAATACAACAGCTTAGGAACCATTTTATGGGTAAAAAAAGAAGGGGGTTTAAAAATGGATCTTGTTTCTTCCATCACGACCGATTTGAATGGTAATTTTTATCTTTCAGGAACTTTTGTAACGCAAATTACCTTCGGAACAACTACATTAAATCATTCTACTGCAGGAATCTTTTTGACAAAATACGATAGCTCTGGAAATGTTATTTGGTCAAAAACAACAGGAAGTATTTCAGACAACTGCTATGCCAATAAAATCAAAACAGATGCTTCTGGAAATGTGTATATGGTTGGAAATTATCGCACACCAACAGTTACTTTCGGAAGTGTTGTCTTAACCAATGTCAATTACGATGTGAATGATGGTGGCACCTCTTTTATCACAAAGTATGACACAAACGGGAACGTACTTTGGGCAAAAGGAGCGCAAAGAACAGGAGCTTCTCCCTATCCAAATAATATGCAAGATTTGTCGGTTGACAGTAGCGGCAACATATTTGTTGGCGGAAGTTTTAGTACAACAACGATGCAATTCGATGCCATAACCATAAGCAACCCAGAAGCACCATTACATACTATTTTTATGGTAAAATATGATGCCTCTGGAAATGCTTTATGGGCAAAAGTACCAACTGCTCCTTCTCCTAACAATTACATCAATACAGTAAGTACAGATGCGTCTGGAAATGCTTATTTTTCAGGAGGTTTCAGAGGAACAATGACTTTTGATGCTGTAAGCGTAATGGCATCGAGTTCAGGAAGTAAATTGTTTACAGTTAAGTACAATAGCAGTGGCGTTGCACAATGGGCGAAAACAGCAAGTACTTCAGGATCATCGTACAGTAATATCGACTCGTCCGACGTAGACAGTTCAGGAAATCTTTATGTCACAGGAACTTTTTCACCTAATACCATTAATTTTGGAAATGGAATTGTTGCAACCAGCACAGGTAACGGAGGTTTGTTTGTGGTAAAATACAACAGTTCAGGTACGCCACTTTGGATTAGAAATGCAGGATCATTAGATGCCAATAGCCGACTTTCTATTAAGTGTAAAAATGAGAATGAAATTTATATTGCAGGATTTTTCTACAGCGCTGCTGTTACTTTCGGAGGGCTCACATTGAACAATGTCAATGCAACCAATAATGTTTTTATTGCCAAGTTACTTTATGTGCCTCTTAGTGCAGCAACCTTTACAGATGCTAATTTTGAAGCAGCACCAAATCCAGTTGAAGATGTATTGTATTTTTCTGAAATAGATGGAAATTATAGCTATTCTTTAGTTGATGGGATAGGAAAGAAAATAGCAATCGGTAAACTTAATCCAACAACCAATTCGATTTCATTTACAGATTTTTCAGCAGGACTATACTTTCTTGAGGTACAAAATGAACAAGGACAGAAAATCGTCAAAAGAATCATTAAAAAATAAATTCGTATTGCTTTCTAGTTGAGGTAATAGTTTGAACTTTTTCATTATTTTTATAAAAAATAAAACCAATGAAAAAAGCTTTCTTCTTATTGCTACTGATTACAACTATAGGATACACACAAACTACACTACCACTTATTCCGCAACCCAAAGAAATCCAACTCGAATCGGGAAGCTTTGTTATTAATGAAGCTACTTTTTTTGTAGTTAACAAAGTCGATAATAATGAGATTACTTTATTTAATACTTTTTTATTAGATAAGTACGGCTACGAATTAAAATCGCAAACCAAGTCAAAAAGTGTTGAAAACAGCATTGCTATTTATGTTGATGATGCGGCTAACACTACTTCAGAAAAATACGAATTAACCATAACTCCAAAACAAATCAGTATCAAAGCTGTAGGCAATAGGGGTGTTTTTTATGCCTTTCAAACGTTAATACAATTGCTTCCCGCGAATAAATTTAAAGATGCAGAAGTTCCGTGTCTTACTATCAAAGACGAACCAAAATTCAAATGGCGTGGCATGCATCTTGACGTCAGTCGTCATTTTTTCTCAGTCGATTTCGTTAAAAAATACATCGATTACATTGCCATGTATAAAATGAATACCTTTCATTGGCACTTGACCGATGATCAAGGTTGGCGTATCGAAATTTTGCAATATCCACGATTAACACAACTGGGTTCCATACGATTTAAATCGATGACTGGACATTATAGCGAACACCGTTTTGATGATAAAGTCCACAGAGGTTTTTATACTCAAGATGAAATAAAAGAAGTGGTTGCTTATGCACAACAACGTCACGTAACTGTTATTCCAGAAATTGAAATGCCTGGACATGCTTTGGCTGCTTTGGCTGCATATCCCGAGTTTTCATGTACTGGCGGACCGTTTGATGTGGGAACACAATGGGGCGGATATGACGATGTGTTTTGTCCAAAAGAAGAAACATTTCGTTTTTTGCAAGAAATTTTAGATGAGGTGATGGCATTATTCCCATCAGAATACATTCATATTGGTGGCGACGAATGCAGTAAAGTGCGATGGAAAACGTGTCCCAATTGTAAAGCTTTAATGCAGCGAGAAGGATTGACAGACGAAAACCAAATCCAAAGTTATTTTATTACTCGTATGGATCAATTTCTAAACGCCAACGGTAAGAAACTAATTGGTTGGGACGAAATTCTCGAAGGTGGTTTGGCGCCAAATGCGACCGTAATGAGTTGGCGAGGAACCGAAGGCGGCATAGCTGCTGCGAAAGAAAATCACGATGTAGTAATGAGTCCAGGTTCTCATTGTTATTTTGACCATTATCAAGGCGATCCAAAACACGAACCATTAGCTTTTGGTGGATACACTACAGTAGAAAAAGTATACTCGTTCAATCCGATTCCAACTGAATTGACAGCAGAAGAAGGAAAATACATTTTAGGAGCACAAGGTAATGTATGGACAGAGTACATCAACACACCACAAGAAGTAGAGTATATGGCGATGCCTCGAATGGCAGCTTTGTCTGAAGTAGTTTGGGGAACGTCTAAACCAAACG
>JAZKGN010000105.1:0-12480 GCA_040385945.1 Bacteroidota bacterium | reverse complement strand
ATTGATGCCTTTCCACCTAATCAAAAACCAATCTTAATCATTAAGTAGGATTGCTACTCATTTTATTTATTCTCTTTCTTCAATTTTTTCAGCTTCTTCGCCGTACAAATCAGAAACTTTATTTCTAAAAACCAATTGTCCATCAAAACTGTCCAATAAAATAATGCTATCCACAGTAACTTTTCCAGCTAGGATTTCTTTTGAAAGTTGGTTTAGTACTTCTCTTTGGATAACACGTTTTACCGGTCGTGCGCCATATTGCGGATCGTATCCTTTTTGTGATAAATACTCAATCGCTTCTGGAGTAGCATCCATCGTAATGTTTTGTTGTGCTAACATTTTGGTTACGCCTTTGAGTTGCAAGCCTACAATTTGTTTGATGTTGGCTTCGGTCAATGGCGTAAACATTACAATCTCATCAATACGATTGATAAACTCTGGGCGAACAGTTTGTTTTAACAATCCCAATACTTCTACTTTAGCAGCTTCGGTGACAGCTTCAACACTTCCTTTTAAGTTTTCAAACTTTTCTTGTATGATGGCACTTCCCATGTTGGAAGTCATGATGATAATCGTATTTTTAAAATCGGCAACCCGACCTTTATTGTCTGTCAATCGTCCCTCATCCAATACTTGCAATAAAATGTTGAAGGTATCAGGATGTGCTTTTTCAATCTCATCGAGTAAAATAACCGAATACGGTTTTCTTCGCACTGCTTCGGTCAATTGTCCTCCTTCGTCATAACCCACATAACCTGGAGGTGCACCCACCAATCGGCTTACACTGTGTCGTTCTTGGTATTCACTCATATCAATACGTGTCATGGCGTTTTCATCATCGAATAAATATTCGGCTAAAGCTTTAGCCAATTCGGTTTTACCAACACCAGTCGTTCCTAAAAATAGAAAGGTTCCAATTGGTTTTTTCATGTCTTGTAAACCAGCACGACTTCTACGCACGGCATCGCTCACAGCTTCGATAGCTTCTTCTTGACCAACCACTCTGTGATGCAATTCTTCTTCGAGTTTTAAGAGTTTTTCTCTTTCTCCTTGCAGCATTTTCATGACTGGAATTCCGGTCCATTTGGCTACAACTTCAGCAATATCTTCACGTGTAACTTCTTCTTTAATTAGTGAAGTTCCCGATTGATTTTCAAGTAATTGAATTTGCAATTCATCCAAACGTTGTTGTGCTTCTTTAATTTTTCCGTAACGGATTTCGGCTACTTTTCCGTAATCACCATCGCGTTCGGCACGTTCGGCATCGATTTTAAAATCTTCAATTTCGAGTTTCACCGCTTGAATGTTATCTACTACATCTTTCTCCGATTTCCATTTGGTGAAAATTTCGTTGCGTTCTTCTTTTAGATTTGCCAAATCCATTCCGAGACCTTTTAGTTTAACTTCATCTTTCTCTCGTTTGATGGCCTCCATTTCTATTTCCAACTGCATAATTTTTCGATCCAAAACGTCGAGTTCTTCGGGTTTGGAGTTGATTTCCATTCGAAGTTTCGAAGCCGCTTCGTCCATTAAATCGATGGCTTTATCAGGTAAAAAACGATTGGTAATATACCGTTGCGATAATTCTACTGCAGCGATAATTGCATCATCTTTGATTCGCACTTTGTGGTGTGTTTCGTATTTGTCTTTGATGCCTCGTAAGATAGAAATCGCACTTTCGGTATTGGGTTCGTCCACCATTACTTTTTGAAAACGTCGTTCCAATGCTTTGTCTTTTTCGAAATATTTTTGGTATTCGTCCAAAGTCGTTGCTCCAATCGCACGCAATTCGCCACGAGCCAAGGCCGGTTTTAAAATATTCGCTGCATCCATGGCACCTTCTCCACCACCAGCACCAACCAAAGTATGGATTTCATCAATAAAAAGAACAATATCGCCTTCGGCAGAAGTCACTTCTTTCACGACAGCTTTTAGTCTTTCTTCGAATTCACCTTTGTATTTTGCTCCAGCAATTAGAGCACCCATATCGAGTGAATACACGATTTTGTCTTTTAGATTTTCAGGAACGTCACCATCTACAATTCGGTGCGCCAAACCTTCGGCAATAGCGGTTTTTCCTACTCCTGGCTCACCCACCAACATCGGATTGTTTTTGGTACGACGCGTCAAAATTTGCAACACGCGTCGAATTTCTTCATCACGACCAATAACAGGATCGAGTTTTCCATTTTTAGCTAACTCGTTCAAATTTTTGGCGTATTTGTTTAATGAATTGTACGTTTCTTCGGCAGAAGCAGAAGTGACGCGTTCACCTTTTCGCATTTCAGAAATCGCCGATTCTAATGCTTTTTCGGTTACGCCTTGGTCTTTTAAAATTTGAGCGACTTTACTTTTCGATTTAAAAATGGCCAATACCAAATGCTCAATCGAAACGAATTCGTCGTTCATTTTTTTAGCAATAATTTCCGATTCGTTTAGAGTATGATTGGTTTCGCGGGAAAAAACCATCTCACCACCAGAAACTTTTGGAAAACTTTGAATGGTGCTGTCTAATATTTTTTTGAACAAATCAACATTCACGTTGAGTTTTTTCAAAAGAAAGGGAGTAACATTTTCATCGACTTCTAAAATACCTTTGAAGAGGTGCTCGTTTTCGATTTGTTGTTGCTCAAAACTTTGTGCAATTTGCTGTGCTTGTTGCAAAGCTTCTTGCGATTTGATAGTTAAAATTTTAAAATTCATATTTTATGATGTGTTGTTGTTTATCTTTTTTGATGTTTATCGTTATCTTTGACAAGCAACGGTCAATATACGTTCCATTTCTATTTATCGGACAAAATGGCCGAATATAAAGGGATAACAGCGATTATGTAACGACAAAACGTCGCATTTAATGACAAATTATGAGTTTATTTAAAAATGTATTTGGAAATTCAGAAGAAGAAAATAAAACTCCAAAAGTAAGTTGGAAGCTATTGACCAATTCAGATGAATTGATTACTATAATAAAAGAATCTAACACCAAACCAATTGTGATTTTTAAACACAGCACTCGATGTGGAATTAGTCGAATGGTGTTGCGACAATTTGAAAAGGATTTCAATTCTCACGATACCATTACACCTTATTTTTTAGATTTATTGAATTATAGAGAGTTGTCGAATGAAGTTGCTTCGAGATTCGAAGTTGCTCATCAATCTCCGCAATTACTTGTTATAAAAAAAGGTATAGCTGTTCACAACGCTTCTCATGAAAGCATTGACGCTACAATTTTGAATGATTTTATTTGATTGTTACCGTACTATTTTCTAACAAATGGAGGTAATAATTTTGAAGATACTTCACCAAAACCAATACGGATCGAACTGTTTTGACAATAGCCTTTCATCGTTACGGTATCGTTATCATTGATGAATTTACGTTCGGATCCGTCTTTCATAACTAACGGATTTTTACCGCTCCAAGTTAATTCCAACATCGAACCAAAGCTGTCTTTTGTTTTTCCAGAAATGGTTCCAGAACCCATCATATCACCCGAATTCACTCTACAACCATTAGATGTATGATGCGTTAATTGCTGCGACATCGACCAATACATGTATTTGAAATTGGATTTTGAAACCAAAGTTGGCTCTACATCTTCTGGAGTTATGTAGACTTCTAAATTGATATCGAAAGCATTTTTTCCTTTTTGTTGCAAATAGGGAAGTGGTGTAGGTTCTTGTTTCGGACCTTTGGTTTTGAAAGGTTCTAAGGCATCCATTGTAACAATCCACGGAGAAATAGAAGAAGCAAAGTTCTTAGCTAAAAATGGACCAAGTGGCACATATTCCCATTTTTGAATGTCTCTCGCGCTCCAATCGTTTAATAAAACCATTCCGAAAATATAATCTTCTGCTTCATTGATTGGAATATTCTCGCCCATAATATTCACATCGGTCGTAATAAAAGCTGTTTCCAATTCGAAATCAACAAATCGAGACGGACCAAAAACGGGTGTTGTTTCGCCATTCGGAAGTGTTTGTCCCATTGGTCGGTGCACCGGAATGCCAGACGGAACAATAGTAGAACTTCTACCGTGATAACCTACTGGAATGTGAAGCCAGTTGGGCAACAACGCATTTTCTGGATCGCGGAACATTTTCCCAACATTGGTTGCATGTTCTTTACTTGAATAAAAATCGGTGTAATCTCCAATTAAAACAGGGAGTTGCATTTCTACATCTTCCATTTTAAAAATGATAATTTCACGATGCTCTGCGTTGTCTCTTAATTGAGGATTGTTGCTGTCAAAAATATCACCCAATCTATTGCGAACCAATCGCCATGTTTTTTTTCCATCGGAAATAAAATCATTCAAGGTGTCTTGCATGAACATGTCGTCGGTTAAATCAATTCCTTCAAAATAGCCCAATTGCTGCAATGCACCCATGTCGATAGCAAAATCGCCGATTCTGGTTCCAATTGTAATCACATCTTCCTTTGTTATAAAAACGCCAAAAGGAATGTTTTGAATAGGAAAGTCGCTTTGATTTTTGACTTCTAACCAGGATTTTCTACTAGGATTATTTGCAATGTGAGGCATAGTATCTGTTTGTTGATTTATTGTTGAAAAAATTGCAATCAAATATATCATTTAGAATTTATATCACAAACGAATTTTGTAATTTTGAACAGAATTTAACGAAAAACTACAAAATGCAACACGATACACTCATTTTTGACCTAATTTTAGAAGAACAAGACAGACAAATTCACGGAATTGAACTTATTGCGTCAGAGAATTTTGTAAGCGACCAAGTTATGGAAGCTGCAGGTTCTTGCTTAACCAATAAATATGCAGAAGGATATCCTGGAAAGCGTTATTATGGTGGTTGCGAAGTCGTAGATGTTGTAGAGCAAATCGCCATTGATAGAGCTAAAGAATTGTTTGGAGCTGCTTATGCCAACGTGCAACCGCATTCGGGTTCACAAGCAAATACAGCAGTTTATGCCGCTTGTTTAAAACCTGGAGATAAGATTTTAGGTTTTGATTTGTCACACGGAGGTCACTTAACGCACGGTTCACCAGTCAATTTTTCTGGAAAATTATACAATCCTGTTTTTTATGGTGTTGAACCAGAAACTGGACAATTTGATTATGATAAAATTCAGGCAATAGCTACAAAAGAGCAACCTAAAATGATTATTGCAGGTGCTTCTGCTTATTGTCGTGATATGGATTTTGAGCGTTTTAGAAAAATTGCTGATAGTGTTGGTGCTCTTTTATTGGCTGATATTTCTCATCCTGCTGGATTGATAGCCAAAGGATTGATGAACGATCCGATTCCGCATTGTCATATCGTAACAACTACCACTCACAAAACATTACGTGGTCCGAGAGGTGGATTGATTATGATGGGTAAAGATTTTGAAAATCCGTGGGGTTTAACAACGCCAAAAGGAGAAATCAGAATGATGTCGGCATTGTTAGATTTAGCTGTTTTTCCAGGTAATCAAGGTGGTCCGTTGATGCATATTATTGCAGCAAAGGCTGTTGCTTTTGGTGAATGTTTATCGGATGAATTTTTTACCTATTCGATGCAAGTGCAAAAAAATGCCAAAGCTATGGCAGCTGCTTTCATGAAGAGAGGGTACAATTTGATTTCTGGCGGAACTGATAATCACATGATGTTAATTGATTTGCGTAACAAAAACATTACAGGAAAAGAAGCAGAAAACGCTTTAGTAAAAGCAGAAATTACCGTAAATAAAAATATGGTTCCGTTTGATGACAAGTCGCCGTTTACAACTTCTGGAATCCGAATTGGAACACCTGCAATTACCACTAGAGGTTTACTAGAAGACGATATGGAAACGATTGTTGCCTTTATTGATAAGGTATTAATGAATCACACCAACGATGAAATCATCGAGGAAGTAGCTAATGAAGTCAATGAAATGATGAGTGAAAGACCGATTTTTGTATACTAAACAAAAAATAAAATATAATTTAAAAGACGTTTCTTAGGAACGTCTTTTTAGTTTTAAAAACCACGAATTTCACGAATTTGCACAAATTAATTAGTGTAATTCGTGGTCAAAAAAAATGGATTTATTTTTTGATGGCGTCTTCAAATTTTTCGCCCACTTTTTTCCAATTGATAACATTAAAAAAAGCATCAATGTATCTTTTTCTTTTGTTTTGGTAATTGAAGTAGTACGCGTGTTCCCAAACATCAATAGCAAGAATTGGCGTTCCCGAAACAGTTTGATTTGGCATAAGTGGATTGTCTTGATTGGAGGTGCTGGTGATTTCTAGTTTTCCTGATTTATTCAGAACGAGCCAAGCCCAACCTGAGCCAAATTGTTTCAACGCAGCATCGCTAAATTGTGATTTAAAATTTTCAAATGAACCAAAATTGGTGTCAATGGCAGCAGCTAAAGTGTCTTTTGGTTTTCCACCGCCTTTTGGTCCCATGATTTCAAAATACAAACTGTGGTTGTAATAGCCACCAGCATTGTTTCGCAAATCGGTATTGCCATCATTTTTTTTAAGGATTTCTTCGATAGTCAGACTTTCATCAGGTGTTCCTTTTATCAATCGGTTGAGATTGTTTGCGTACGATAAATAGTGTTTGGAATAATGTAAATCCATTGTCATAGCGTCGATATTGGGCGCTACATCATCGTATTTGTAGGGAAGTTGCAGCAATTCAAAAGCACCTTCATTGGCTTTTACATCTTCGGGCAAACCTATGCTTACTTTGTCTTCTTTGGCAGGCAAAGGAACTTCAACTACTTCAGTGTATTTTTTCTTATGACAAGAGGTTAAAATCAATAGTGAAAAACAAAAAATAAATACGGTTTTCATATGTGGATAGTTGTTATTTTTTACCTACTAATGAAGTAATCATTTCGATATACATTTCTTTTGCTTCGCTTTGAGAAAGATGACTTATTTGCATCCAAGCATTTGTTTTAAAGGCATTACGCACATCGTAAACAGGAGATATTCGAGTATCAATTGTACCATAAGTGGCTTGTTTGTAATAGGCATACAAGCGCAATTGAACATCTTGTGGTAAATCAGCTTGACTCATCGCATTGGCTGCAACTACAGCTTCTTCAAAACGAATATCTAACTCTTTTTCTTCCATTTATTTTGATGCGATAACGGTTCGGTTACCTGTTGCTTTTTGATTTAATGCTACGTCTACTTTGGTCCCTAATGGTAAATAAATATCAACACGAGAACCAAATTTAATAAAACCTGCATCGTCGCCTTGCGTTACTTGAGTGCCTTCTTCAGCATAATTAACGATGCGTTTGGCTAAAGCACCAGCAATTTGACGGTATAAAATTTCTCCAAAAACTGGATTCTCAATAACAATGGTAGTTCGTTCGTTTTCGGTACTTGCTTTTGGATGCCAAGCTACTAAGTATTTTCCAGGATGGTATTTGCTGTATTTTACTTTTCCACCAACAGGATAACGAGTAACGTGTACGTTTATAGGCGACATAAAGATAGACACTTGCAAGCGTTTGTCTTTGAAATATTCGGGTTCGAACACTTCTTCAATAACCACTACTTTACCATCAACTGGTGCGATAACGTGATTATCACTTGGATGGATACGTCGGTCTGGATTTCTAAAAAACTGTAAAACCATCAACAATAGAAACAATAAAGTTATTTGAACGGTTTTTAGTATCCAAAAATTTCCAATGAAATAAGAACTACTCAACAGTAAAATTACAAAAGTTGTAGTTGAAATCAGAATAATTTTTGCGCCTTCTTTATGAAACATAATATAAAATTTGATAAAATAAGAATATAAACGGTGCTACAAATATAATACTATCTAAGCGATCTAGCATGCCTCCGTGACCAGGCATTATGTTTCCGCTGTCTTTTACGCCTGCTAAGCGTTTGAATTTGGATTCTATTAAATCGCCTAAAGTGCTAAATAACGTAATGATTGCGGCAGTTACTGACCATATAAAGATTGATTTTACACTGTGCTGTTCGGAAGGATTAAAATAAAATTTTGATATTAAAATTCCGGCTATTATCGAGAAAAATAGCCCTCCTAAAAAACCTTCAATTGTCTTTTTTGGTGAAATTTTTTCAAATAATTTTCTCTTTCCAATCGATTTTCCTACAACGTAAGCAAAGGTATCGTTAGTCCAAATCAGTATAAAAATGCTAATTATAATTTTCGGACGAAAGTCGGCTCCAGAAAATGGTATTTTTGCTATAAGAATGAAAGGAAAAATTATATAGCCTAAAACATAAGCGTATTTTTCTAGGGAAGACAGTTGTACTTTAGATGTGTTAAAAAGCAATTTTAACAATGCAATAGATGTTAGCAAGGTAAAACCCAAAAGGAATAAATCGGACGACTTAAACCAGTAGTATTTTATAGCCAAGAAATAAGAAACGCAAGCAATGAATATAGGAAAGTAAAAATTTATTTTTAAAATCCGACAAAATTCAAAAAGAGTGATAATCAAAAATATTCCAAAAAGAACGTAAAAACTTTCAACAGAGTAGGCAGTGGCAATAATTAATAGAATATAAACTGCACCAGATATCGCTCGCTTTAGAGTTTCATTCATTTTATAAATCTTCTAGAAGTAATAAGTAAAGATTTTTTGCACAGCTACCGTAGGTTAAAAAATCTTCATCTTGTACTTTTTCGAAATACTTTATGGTGGTTATGTTGGTAGGATAATCTTTAGTGTATTTTTTCTTGATGACTCTTAAACCGTCACTTTTAGATTCTAAAATCTGACTCGTAGTAGCCAAAATAACGATATTATCAGGAAGCTCGTTTGGTTTTTTGTGTTTGATTTGATTGGAAGAAAACAACACCGAACCTTCATCTGAAATTAAATTTTCGCAACTGGCTAGAAAAAATTTTGGATTGGACGGATTGGTGTAATTCAATTTATTATCGTCTAATAAATTAAAAAGTTTTGGATCGTAACACAATACATCGCTTTCAAACCAATCGTTTTCTTCTAGTATATTTTCAAACTGTTCTCTTACTTCGGTAAGGTTTTCACAATACAAAAACTTACCTCCATTTTTCTTGAAGTTATAGGTAAAAAGCTCATCAACAGGAAGTGATGATTTTTTTGGAGCGTTATATTCGCTTTGGTTATCTTCTTCTGAGGCGTCATTGCCTGAACCAAATATTTTTCTAAAAAGACTCATATTTATTAATAGGGGCTTATTTTGTAGTTTGAAAACATCCAAAGATAAAAAAATCTTAATTCAAAAGCATTTTTTGAATTAAGATTTTACTATTTTTTATAAAAAGTGTTATTCTTTAATTAAATCAGAATCGTCTTTGTCGTACAGTCTTTTGCCGAAAATAGTTTCTAAATCGTCTTTGAAAATAACTTCTTTCTCTATTAAGATATCTGCCAGTTGGTTCAGCTTATCTTTATTTTCCTCTAAAATAGCGATAGCTCTTTGGTATTGGCTTTCGATTAAGATAGATATTTCTTTGTCGATAATATGCGCTGTTTCTTCTGAATACGGTTTAGAGAAATTATATTCACTTTGCCCAGATGAATCGTAATAGGTTACATTTCCTAGTTTTTCATTCAATCCGTAAATTGTTACCATTGCTCGTGCTTGTTTGGTTACTTTTTCAAGATCGCTCAAAGCACCAGTTGAAATAGTATCGAAAGTTACTTTTTCAGCAGCTCTTCCTCCCATAGTTGCACACATTTCATCCAACATTTGATCAGGACGAACAATAAGACGCTCTTCTGGCAAATACCAAGCAGCTCCTAAACTTTGACCTCTAGGTACGATTGTTACTTTAACCAAAGGTGCTGCGTGTTCTAGCATCCAACTTACAGTTGCGTGACCCGCTTCGTGAATGGCTATTGCTTTTTTCTCAGCCGGAGTTATGATTTTGTTTTTCTTTTCCAATCCACCTACAATACGGTCAACAGCATCAAGAAAATCTTGTTTGTCAACAGCGGTTTTATTGTTACGTGCAGCGATTAAAGCGGCTTCGTTGCATACATTGGCAATATCGGCTCCTGAAAAACCTGGAGTTTGTTTGGCAAGAAAATCAATATCCAAGTTGGCTACTTTTTTCAAAGGTGCCAAATGCACTTCAAAAATTTCTTTACGTTCTTTAATGTCTGGTAAGTCAACATAAATTTGTCTGTCAAAACGACCAGCACGCATCAAAGCTTTGTCTAAAACATCGGCTCTGTTGGTTGCAGCAAGTACAATTACATTGGTGTCGGTTCCAAAACCATCCATTTCTGTAAGTAATTGATTTAAGGTATTTTCACGCTCATCATTTGAACCAGAAAAATTATTTTTTCCACGAGCACGACCAACGGCATCAATTTCGTCGATGAAAATAATCGCTGGCGATTTGTCTTTGGCTTGTTTGAATAAATCACGTACTCTAGACGCACCAACTCCGACAAACATTTCCACAAAATCAGAACCTGAAAGAGAGAAGAAAGGCACTTTAGCTTCACCAGCAACGGCTTTTGCTAATAAAGTTTTTCCGGTTCCTGGAGGACCAACAAGTAGTGCTCCTTTTGGAATTTTACCTCCCAATGCTGTATATTTTTCGGGGTTTCTAAGGAATTCTACAATTTCTTGTACTTCTTCTTTAGCACCTTCTAATCCAGCAACATCTTTGAATGTTATTTTAGTATCTGTTTTTTCATCAAAAAGTTTGGCTTTTGATTTACCGATGTTGAACAATTGTCCACCACCACCAGCTCCGCCACCACCACCAGACATTCTTCTCATGATGTAAATCCACACGCCAATGATTAAAACAAAAGGTAAAATTTGAAATAGCAAACCTGTCCAATCGTCTTTTTGTTTGAAATCGTAAGATTTTAATTTTCCTTCTGCAATGGCTTTGTCTAACTTCTTCTCGTAGTTTTGAGTATCTCCAACATCAAAGATATAATGTGGACCTTTATTTGGATTGTCTAAAAGATCTTTGGCAACTTTTTTATTTGCTTTGTCTTTTAGAGCAGTTGCAGTAAGATAAATTTCGGCTTGTAACTTATTGAAAATAATTACTTTTTCAACTTGACCTTTATTTAAAAGTTCATCAGATTTTGATGATGAAATTTTCATGGGATCGTTAAAACTTCCACCATTTAATATGCTTAAAAGTAAAAATATAACGATTAACCCAGCGTAAATCCACCACGGACTTATTTTGAAATTTGTTGGTTTTTTTTCTGTTGACATTATTTTTTTTTCAGCTTTTAGTATTTGTTTTCTAAAGTCGTAATTTTAGCATCACCCCAAAGTCCTTCAATGTTATAGTATTCTCGAATTTGTTTTTGGAAAACATGTACCACAATGCTAACGTAATCCATTAATACCCATTCGGCATTATCAGAACCTTCCACATGCCATGGTTTGTCTTTTAATTCTTTAGAAACTAGTTTTTGAACCGAATTAACAATCGCGTTAACTTGGGTATTAGAACTACCGTTGCAGATAACAAAATAATCACAAACAGCTGTGTCAATCTCTCTTAAATCTAGGATATCAATATCGTTTCCTTTAACATCTTCAATTCCTTTTATGATGTTTGTAAGTAAAACATCAGTGCTAGCGCTCTTCTTAGTCATTTATTATTTTTTCTGTATTTTGCAAAGGTATCAATTTTTGTCTTTATTTGTGATGCTTAACATAAGTTTAAATAAAAACTTTGTAAATTAATTTCAATGCAACTAATCAAACTCAGTGCCATAGATTCGACGAACGATTTTTTAAAAGAATTGTCCAAAAATGAGGCATTAGAAAATTTTACAACGGTTACCACCGAACAACAAACCAAAGGCAAAGGTCAAATGGGTTCGACTTGGGTGACAGAAAGTGGTAAAAATTTGATAATGAGTATTTTGATTAAAGATGTTATTTCCAAAACGGATCAAGTTTTTCATTTAAATAGAGCCGTTTCGGTTGCTATAATTCAGGTTTTAGAGACGTTACAATTGCCTAATTTAGCTATTAAATGGCCAAACGACATAATGTCAGAGAATAAGAAAATAGCTGGAATTTTGATTGAAAACCGATTTAAATCGGACACGAGCATCGAATCGGTGGTCGGAATTGGATTGAACGTGAATCAGAAAAATTTCAGTTTGTTACCCAATGCTTCTTCGTTAGCTTTAATTAGCAACAAGGAGTTTGAAATTGATTTTTTATTAGCACAAATTGTCAAGAAGATTAAAGAGAATTGCATGTTTATCATCAACAATTCTATTGAAAAAAACAGTCAACTTTATCTGGATTATCTGTTTAAAAAAGATATTATAATGTCGTTTGAAGACAAAAATAAAAACACCTTTTCAGGAACAATTGTTGGCGTAACGAATGAAGGAAAACTAGAAGTCATGCTAGATGACAAATCGATACAATCGTACGGAATTAAAGAAATTACGCTATTGTATTGATTTACAATTTGCTCATATTTTGAGCCAAAGTTTCAATGAATTTTGAAATCGGACCTTTAATCATCA
>JAZKGN010000104.1:0-12716 GCA_040385945.1 Bacteroidota bacterium | reverse complement strand
GTTCCATACACAAACTTGAATAACTCTTTGTAATAACCAATGTTGCTTAATTTGGTAATCAAACCCGAAAAAAGCTGATCACCATTAGTTCCACTAAAACCCATTTCGCCATGATCTTTAATTGGCATGGTGGTTTGCGTTTCTAAATTGGCAGCACGTTCGTCCCAAAAGAATTTGGTTTCATTAGCAAATCGTGTGTTGATTAATCGCATCGAGTGTCGACCTGTTGTTCCGTTGACTCCATTACTTGCAATACTTGGATCACCAAAAGCATTGGCTTGGATGTGGCAACTTGCACAAGCAATAGTGTTGGTTGAGGATAAGTTTTTGTCGTAAAACAATACTCTTCCCAACGTTGCTCCTTTATCGGTAATTGGATTTCCATTTACATTGTTTTTGGTAATGTAATTCGGAATGATTTGATTGGCATAATTGGGTAGATTGTCCAAATTTACTGTGCTTCCAAAGGTGGCTGTTATATTAGGATAGGCAGCTACATCTTGGTATTCATCATCAGAACTTCCACAAGAAGTTAACATTGCTAAAGCAAATAAGCTGAAAAGAAATTGTTTCATGGAATTAGTGTTGGTTGTTTGGTGACTTTTGGACTTCAACATATAAAAAAGGTTTAACCCGCAATTGAATTAAACCTTTTTAGAAAAATAATTGGGTTATTTATCTATAATTACTTTGTATGATTTTGCTGATTTTCCATCAGAAATTCTGACAAAATAAATACCGTTATAAATGGTATCTGTTTCAATGATGGCTAACGTGCTTCCTTGTGAAATAGTGCTGGTTTTAATCACTTTTCCTAGTTCATCAATCAACGCTACATTCAAATCTTGTTCTGCCATTTGTGTTTGTATAGCAATAAAATCTTGCGCAGGATTGGGTGCAATAACCACACTAAAAGTTGCCATTTCATAAGCAGCATTACTCAATGATGGATTGTAAAGTGTTGTGGTTTCGGTAATGCCTCCAATCACTTTAATAGCCGTTTTATTTCCGTAGAAAGTCGGACCCACAACATATGGATACGCCGAATTGTGATTAACATCTACTGTAGCAAAATAACAGTAAATTCCACTTGGATATTCTGGAGTAACACAAACTCTTCCATTGTGCACATCCAAATAACTAGCGTCTGTTGGATGAGCAACATATTCGTAATCTTCACGATACATTCCTAACGGATAAGTAGTATTTACTGCTGGTCCATCGGTCACATTCGTTCCATCGGCATAATGTGTTCGCACTGTTATGTTGCGTAATTGATAACTCGATTTCATTCGTACGATGCCACCGCTTCCATCCGCATTTGCATAACCATAAGCGCCATAAATTGGGAAACCATCGTAAGCAAAACCCAATAAAGGAGAATGTTCGGTTGGACTAATAACATACAATCCGTCGGAAGGATAGGTATTACAAACTGTTGAAATAACGGTTAAGTCTAAATTAAATGCACTCGGATTTTGATGATGATGGTAATTTCCCATTGCTGGATGCGCTTTCGAACAATCAAAACCACCTCTTTCAGCTACAATAGCATCGCGATTCCAAACGCCATCGCCAGTTCCACCTAAAGGTCCGCCTGCATTTGCTCCAGTAGATAACTTATACGAAACACCATCGCGATAGTCAAACAAAGCAACGCCGTTTTTAAACAAACCGATGTTTCCACCAGTAGTTGCTGTTAGTGTTCCTGTATTTTGAGTTGGATTCAATGGAAATTTAAAAATAGCACCTGCTTGTGATGTTGCTAAAGAAGGATTTCCATCTAAAAAAGGTCCAGTAATGTATGCCGGAATCCCATTCGTAGTTACATACGACCAATTGGCAGAATACTGCACCGTTTGTACATTAGCCAAAACCGCATCGGTAATAGGAGTGGGGTTGCCCGAAACATAGTGTCGTCCTGTAATTCCGGTTGTATTTCGCAACCAATTAATAATGACTGGATTGGTTTGTGCCGTAGCTAAAGAAACCATCAGAATTAAAAAAGTGCTAATTGAAATTTTTCTCATAAGGATTGGGTTAAATAGTTTTTGAATCTTGTATAATGACTTAGACGAACAAATTATTTATTTCTTGCACATTTAACAAAATTTATTCTTTTGGATATGAAAAACGAGGATCAAATAAGAAATCGCTGTCGGACAATGTTTTTAAAAAGGCAACTAAATCAACACGATCATTATCCGATAAACGCATTGGTTTTGTTAATTGCTTGGATATGTTTGTAGTGTTTCCTAATGAATTGTAGTGCTTCACCACTTCGGTCAACGTCTTAAATCGACCGTCATGCATGTACGGAAAAGTAAACTGACTGTTACGCAACGTAGGCACTTTAAATTTTAATTTATCGTTTGGATTATTAGTGATTTTCATTCTCCCCAAATCATTCAACGTACTATCAATTGGCAACCCATTATTTTCAAAGATATCGCTTGTAAACAAGGGTTCTTTGTGACATGAAGCACAATTTATTTTAAATAAATCATAACCCTTTTGTTCGCTTTGAGTGAACTTTTCTTCGTTCCGAATGACTTTATCGTATTTTGAATTGGATGTTTTTAATTGGACTAAAAATTGGGATAATGCCTTTAAAGTCAATTGTCCTGTTGCTTTTTTTGTCCCAAATGCTTTCTCAAACAAATGTTGGTACTTGGTACTTTTTTGAAGTTTAGCAACTACATTTTCTAACGATTCATCCATTTCAACTGAACTGGTAATAGGAGCTAAGGGTTGCACTTCGAGATGGTTCACGCCTCCATCCCACATAAAATCTTTAGACCATGCTAAATTCATTAAGGCTAACGAATTTCGGGTGCCAATTCTACCTTCAATTCCGTGACTCAAATCGTGATCCACATGTGTAAATCCGGTAGCTTGCAAATGACAACTTGCACATGAAATGGTATTGTCTCTTGACAAAATTGGATCGTAAAACAACTGTCTTCCCAATTGAAAACCTTCTTCGGTAAGCGGATTTTCTTTAAAATTATAGTTTGGTTTTGGCCAGCCTTTTGGTACATTAAAATAAATAGGAGTTGTCCGCTTTTCTGTAAAAGCCAACGAGATTAGGATAATGATTCCAATTGAAATACTATTTTTCCAATTTATCTTCATTCTGTTTTGAACATTTTTAGACTCTTATCAGCAATTTCCATGGCTTTTTTTCCAGGAATCATAATTGTGTTTGTTTCTGAAAGTTGTATTTCTGAAAACAATTCTGCAACATCAATTGCAATTAACAGCTTTTGATTTATTAGAAACAACTCTATTTTTCGCAGCGCATAATACGGTTGTTTGTAACCTCCTATATGAAACTGAAATTCGTTTTTACGGGTTTTACAACTCGAACTTTTACCTTCTAATTTCATATTAATGTAGCCACTTTGCCACGCCCAATACATGCCTTTTGTCGGATCTAAATCGCCTGCCAATGCGCCAGAAACACTCGTTGTACTGTCGATTCCTATGTTGAAAACTACTTTTGTAATTTCTTTACTTTTATCGACTACTATCGGAATACTTAAAGTTTCAATAGCGTCACCATCTAACAAATGAAAACTATTTGGCTCGGTAAAAACCGTTTGATCGGCATAATGCAGTTGTAGTCCCGAAATATAACATTTGAAGGTGCTAATTTGCAATGTATCCTGATTTTTTGAAATGTACGTTTTACGGAATTCTAAAGGACTTTCTTCAAATTTTAATTGAAATTGTAAAGCCGTTTCCTTTTCTTTTTGAGCGTTTACATTTTGAAAGAAAAGCAAACCAACAACAATATAAAAAATCGACTTAGTCATCTCGTCGTCGTTGTGGTTTCGAAAACAATCGTGATAGTTCTTCTGTCAATGCTGAAAAATCGTACAATTGCTCTTTTTTACACAGTTTTTTAATGTCTTGAAAATGATTGAAATGAATCGTTTCTATTTGCTTTTGATACAAAGACAAGGCATTTATTAAACTGTCTTTCGCTTTTTCGTTGGTAATAGTTTCATTCAATTGCAAGTACAATTCATTTTTTGAATCTCGGATATTATCTTCCGTAGCTCTAATATCACTTTGATGTTTTTTGATGAGTTGATCGTATTGCTTTATTTGAATAGCATCAAAATGCAACTTTTCAATGATGATTTCTCGTGGTTTTGACCTTCCTTCTGGACCGTGACCAGGTGGCGGACGATGCTCTTTTGAGGCTGAAATATATAAAAACCCTAATGTTCCTATATTAAGTAGCAATAAAGTGATTACCGTAAACGTCAATACTTTTGTTTTGTCCATAATCGTTAGTATAATTGATTGCTTTTATTGAGTGAAGCTGCTAAAGAGATGGTTGAGTTATCTTTTGAAGTCGCTGTATTTTTCATTACTAGACTGATGTTAATCATCGCTAAAACCACTATTGAAGCTGCAACAAGCCATATCGTTTTAGTAGAAAAGGTAGTTGTTGATTGAATTCTCAATTCAATTTTTGAGAGTAAATCAGCACTCGGAGTCACTTTTGTTATTCCGTTGGTGCTGTTTAAAATATCGTTTATGAAAGTCTCTTTTTCCATAGTAACTTAGACGAGTTTAATTATTTTTTCTTGCTGTACTGTTCGAATTTTTCACTTAATTTTTCTTTTAATGTCGATTTTGCTCTAAATACAAGCGATTCCACCGAAGAAATACTGACTTCCATAATGGCAGCAATTTCCGGATTTGACAATCCGTCCAATTTAGAAAGTAAAAAAGCAGTCTTTTGATTTTCAGATAATTGATTGATCACGCTAAAAAGTAATTCGGCGTTTTCTTTATTTTCCATTACAATTCCGGGATGTTCAAAAGTCGAAACCTTTTGCAACTCAAATTCGGCATCCGACTTTTTTCCGAAAATAAAGAACCGTTTTTTACTGTTTTTATGCTTGATAAAGTCGAGGCATTTGTTGATGGTAATGCGGTAAATCCACGTTTTTAAAGTCGCATTGCTTTTGAATTGATGCAACGATTGATGTACCTGAACGAAAACATCTTGGGTTATTTCCTCTGCATCTTCCACATTCTGCAAATAATTCAACGCCACATTATAAACCAATACGTTGTACTGATTATAAATGCTTTGAAAATCGTTGGAAAGTAATAACATACAAATGTGAAACAAATTCGTTTGGACGAAAGTAAATTAAAAAAGTTTAAATGCCTTCTAATTTTTTTTGAATATTAAAATAGTGCTATATTTGACTTTTAAAAAAAAGAAAACTAAAAAAACGAACAGTATATGAAATTACTTGAAGGAAAAGTAGCTATTATAACGGGCGCAAGTCGTGGAATTGGTAGTGGAATTGCAAAAGTATTTGCTCAACATGGCGCTAATGTGGCGTTCACTTATAGTTCTTCTGCCGAATCGGCTTTGGCTTTAGAAAACGAATTAAATGCTTTGGGAGTTAAAGCAAAAGGCTACCAATCGAATGCTGCTAATTTTGAAGAAGCTCAGAAATTGGCAGATGATGTGATTGCCGAATTCGGAACCATTGATGTATTAATTAACAACGCCGGAATCACAAAAGACAATTTATTGATGCGTATGTCGGAAGAAGATTTCGATAAAGTAATCGAAATCAACTTGAAATCGGTTTTCAATATGACCAAAGCAGTACAGCGAATTATGTTGAAAAATCGTGCAGGTTCTATTGTAAACATGAGTAGTGTAGTAGGAGTGAAGGGCAATGCTGGTCAGGCTAATTATGCCGCTTCGAAAGCTGGTATGATTGGTTTTACAAAATCGATTGCATTGGAATTGGGTTCGAGAAACATTCGTTGCAATGCCATCGCACCCGGATTTATAGAAACCGAAATGACAGCCAAATTAAACGAAGATGTGGTTCAAGGTTGGAGAGATACTATTCCGTTGAAACGCGGTGGAACTCCAGAAGACGTTGCCAATGCATGTTTGTTCTTGGCTAGTGATTTAAGTGCGTATGTAACCGGACAAGTAATGAATGTGGATGGTGGAATGTTGACGTAAACTGAAACTATGAAAAACAAGTACATTATCATCGCTTTTATTATTGGTGTTATCATTACAATTTTGGGAGCTTTATTCAAAATCATTCATTTTGAATTTGGTCCTTTTACGGGAAATCTAGTACTGACTATTGGAATGACTATAAAAGTTATTGCTGCTATTCTTTTCATAACAAAATTGTTAGGTACTAACAGTGAATTCCTCAACAAATAAGATTAAATCGGTTATTCTGATACTTTATGAACAACTCAACAATAGTGCTATTAATTCTTTCCGTTGTAATAGCCGCTGGTTTATCCTATTTTCAATATTTTTACAAATCTAAAAGTAAGTCAAAGCTCACTAAACTTCTGGCTGGCTTACGCTTTTTAGCTATTTTCGGAATATTATTATTACTGATCAATCCGATTATTCCTCGGAAAACATTTGAAACCATCAAAACACCTTTGGTTATTGCGGTCGATAACTCGAATTCGATTGTTGATTTAAAAGCCGATGTCGTTTCGAAAGAAATGTATGAAAAATTAAGTTCGAATGCCGATTTGGCTGCAAAATTTGATATTCAGTCGTATCGTTTTGACAGCGAATTTCAATCACTACTTTCTAAAGAAGAAATTGATTTTAAAGGCAAGCAAACCAATATTGGTGAAGTTGCCAAAAACATAAAAAGCATCAATAAAAACCTTACGTTTCCAACGGTTTTACTATCCGATGGAAATCAAACTTCAGGTGAAGATTATGTGTTTGGTTTTGATGCTAACAATAAAGTGTATCCATTAATTGTTGGTGATACAACGACGTATCTCGATTTAAAAGTCAATCAAATCAACGTCAATAAATACGCGTTTCACAAAAATAAATATCCAGCCGAAGTATTTTTGCAATATGCTGGTACCAAAAGCATAAATGCTACTTTTAGTATTTCGCAAGGTAATAATGTGGTAGCCAAACAAAACGTATCGTTTTCGCAATCTAAAAAAGCGCAAATTCTATCGGTTTTATTACCTGCTGATAAAGTAGGAGTGCAGATTTTTACCGCTAAAATTTCTTCTTCAGAAGTAGAGAAAAATACCTACAATAACTCGAAGAAATTTGTTGTTGAAGTTATTGATCAAAAAACAGAAATTGCTTTAATTGCTTCAATCAATCATCCCGATTTAGGCGCCATAAAGCGAAGTATTGAAACTAATGCATCACGCAAAGTAAGCATTGTTAAACCTAAAGGAATAAACGAGTTAAATAAATACAACGTATTAATTTTGTACCAACCGAACGCCGAATTCCAATCGGTTTTTGATGCCAATGAGAATTTAAAAATCAACACTTGGATTATCACTGGAAACAGCACTGATTTTAACTTTTTAAACCAACAGCAATCGGCACTATCTTTCAGAATGTCGGGGCAAAAAGAAGATTATTTGGCTGAATTTCAATCGGATTTTAATTTGTTTGCCTTGGATGATATTGGTTTTGAAACATTTCCACCTTTAGAAAATCCGTTTGGAACCATTACAACTAATGAAAATGTGGCGGTTTTATTATCGTCTAAAATTAGAAATGTTCCTACCGACGCTCCTTTATTGGCTTTTGCCGACAATCAAGGATTGCGTAGTGCCTATCTAATTGGAGAAAACAGTTGGAAATGGAGAGGACAAAGTTATTTGAACAAACAATCTTTTGAGGCTTACGATGTTTTTATTGATAAAGTCATTCAGTTTTTAGCGTCTAACGATTCTAAAAAATCATTGATTGTCAATCACGAACGCTTTTACAATTCGGGTGATGCGATTGAAATTACAGCGCAATATTTCAATAAGAATTATGAGTTGGATGAGAAAGCGCGTTTAACGATTACCGTAATCAACAACAAAACCAAGCAAGTTAAAAAGTACGATTTACTCAAGGCATCGAATGCTTTTAAAGTCAATTTAGATGGTTTAGCTGCTGGAAATTATTCCTTTACGGTAAAAGAATTGAATTCGAATGCGAGTTATTCTAGTGGATTTGAAATACTTGATTTTGATATTGAAAAGCAATTTGTAAATCCGGATGTCATCAAATTAAAACAACTTGCTAGCCAAACTAGTGGAAAAGCTTTTGTTCCAAATCAGATTGACGAGTTGATAAAAGTATTGTTAGACAACCAAGATTACAAAGCGATTGAGAAAGCGATTGTAAAGAAAACGCCAGTTATCGATTGGATTTGGTTGCTTGTATTGATTGCTTTGGCTTTAGCCGCAGAATGGTTTATTCGAAAGTATAATGGGCTTTTATAGACTGTGTTTATTTCTTTGATTAATATTACTTTTCACAGAGCTCTTTCAACTTGTCGAGTGCTTTTGGGTAGTTCTGATTCATATAATCTATAAAATCTTCTGTAGTGTCTAAGTCAACAGTAACAGTTGTTATCCCATTGTTTTCCTCGTAGGTGTAATTTTCAAAACCATTTGCCCATTTTTCTACTTCTGGTCCTTCTGTGATTTCCTTGTCGGCTTTTAAAAGACCATAGTGTTGAATTGAAACGAATCGGTTGGGTATGTTTTCAACTATCTTGGAAACCATACCTCCCTTTTCTCCTTTCTCATCTACACCAATAAATAGAATTTTACTTCCCTTGTCCCAACTTCCTTCATAAGTTGATGTCGGATTAAACGAAGAAGTCCATTGCTCATAATTTGATTTACTGTTAATGCCAAGCATAAAATCATATATCTTGGCAGCAGGAGCATTAATACTGACTTTGAATTGCAACTTTTCCATTATATTAAATATTTGTTTAAACTAATCTTCACGTATACATAAAAAAACTACAGCTCAACCTTTTCCAACAATTGCACCTGACTTTTTAAACGCTCGATGAGCATGTTCATCATTCGTTTGTTCAGGCTTGATGAGTTTTTGATGTATTCTTCATATTCATCACAAGTAAACATTCCGATGACCATTCCCTTTAGTGAGTTTCTGAATTTGATATCGCGATGAATGGTGTTTTCAATATACGCGACTTTTTTTTCTGGAGTCAACAAAAAGAAAGTACCTTTTTGCTTTACAGCATAATTGATAAAAACGATAACGAATAGATCGTTTTGCAATTTTAAAATAGGGCGGAGGGTTTTATTCTGAAAAATCTCTTCTGATGAAGACTGACTATTTATAGTTCCAATAGCTTCTTCACGCAAGGCTAGTAATGCAATGTCTCTGGAGTTCATCTTTTTTCTTTTAAAGATAAAAAAAACCTCTGTTAAAAAAACAGAGGTTGTATATAGTTATTAAGAACGATTTGTTAATTATTCAAGTTTCACAGAAACTCTTCTTGACAAGTCATAACCTAATTCAGTACTCAAGAATTCAGTGCTTTCTCCTTTACCTACAATTTTTACTCGGTTGATATCAATCCCTGATGCTTTGATAATATCCGCTAAGTTTTTAGCTCTTCTGCTTGACAAGGCATCATTAATTTCACTTGAACCTCTCTCGTCAGCAAATCCCATTAAGGTAATTTTTGAGTCTGGGTAATTTTTTAAGAACTTAACAATGTAGAACACATTGTTTGTAGAACCACTGTTTGGCACATCTTTTCCTAAATCATAGAATACATTGATGTAGCCTTTTTCTATAAACAATTTAATTGCGTCGTCTTTGCTAATGATAGCCGAATTAATTCCGTTCATACCATCTTTTCCTCTTTCCAATTCATCTGGCACACCATTTCTGTTGATGTCTAGCATTTTACCTCTTGAATCAACTGCAACTCCTGCAACCGAATTATTTTCTTGATCTAAATAATCTGGCACGCCGTCTTTATCCATATCGCTCATCAAGTTTTCTAAGTCTCCAACTCTTTTTTCAAGTATTTTGAGTTTTTCATTATCACCATTTGGCGTAATAAACCAATCGCCATGTATGTTCCCTCTATCCAAAGAAAAACTCAATCCTAGATTTAAAGAAACAGTACTTCCCGACAAGTTTTCTCTATCATCACTGTACGAACCATCCCAGTTGAAATGTTGTCTGTAATTGTGAACAGAAGTAACATCCAATTGAATGGCTAGTTTTTTAGTCATTCTAAATTGTGGCGTTACTCCAAAGATTAAACCACCATTGTATTCGGTTTGATTATAGTTATGATTTTCAAGATCACCACCAGGTATCCAAATGTTTTCTGTTTTAGAAGTCATGGAAACTACTTGAACTCCTCCGTGAAAAAGGAAACCAAAACGACCTAATTCTTTAGTTACGTTAAACAATTTAGCTCCGTTGGCAACTCCTTGAAATTGAACGTTTATTTGACGCATTTCAAATGGTTTTGCTTCGGCACCAGTACTTTGACTTACACTATTGTAGTTTCTGAAACGATCGTATCCAGCACTCACTTTTACACTAAAAATCTCACCTACTAAATACCTTCCACCAAGTGAAAAACTATTAGGTTCCCATTGTCCAAAAAAACCATTTGGTTTGCTTGAATAGTAAGTCTCAGCATACGGTTTAACTCCTTTAATATTACCCACAGAAGCTTCTAAAATCCAATTACTTTTTCTTCCTCCTGTTTCATCCTTCTTGTCTTCCTGGGCAAAAGAAGCCAATGAACTATAGAATGCTACTGCTAACAGAGTAATTTTTTTCATATGTAAAAACTTAAATTTCTAAATAACTTAAGTTGCAAACTTATGCTAAATATAACAGATTTACAATTTTTTTTTAGCTTAAGAAGTCTTTTTTTGATTAACAAAAAAAACAAATTGAAATGGTTTTCTATAACAGCCTAATAAAATTAGTATTTTTGCTATTCACTACATTTAAAAATCATGAGATTTCACACCAGAAAATGGGTCAAACCAGAAGATTTAAATCCAAACAGTACTTTATTTGGAGGCCGATTATTAGCTTGGATAGATGAAGAAGTAGCGCTTTATGCCATAATCCAATTAGAAAGTCCACGAATTGTTACCAAACACATGTCGGAAATTAATTTCAGAAGCTCTGCCAAACAAGGCGATATTATAGAAATCGGAATTGATGTAGTCAAATTTGGAAGTTCGTCACTGACTTTAAAATGTGAAGCGAGAAACATGATGACCCGCGAAACCATTATTACTATAGACAACATAACCATGGTTAGCGTTGGTTTAAACGGAAAATCGCAACCTCATGGTAAAACCAAAATCGAATACGTAGAAGAACGATTGAAGAAATAACTTATTCGTTGTCGTTAAATTTATTTCTGTCGGTTGGCATTTCGTATATCTCCAAATCAAAATACGGAACAGAAGCAATAATATGATCGAAAATATCAGCCATAACGTATTCGTATTCTTCAAAATTTTGATTTTTTGAAAAAGCATAAATCTCCAGAGGCATACCTTGTGCTGTTGGTTGTAACTGGCGACAAAGCAAAATCATGTTCTGATTAATTGCTGGATAATACTCCAAATATTTAGTAATATACTTTCTAAACAATCCAAAATTGGTCATGTTACGTCCGTTGATAGACAACGATTTGTCAACATTGTACGTAGTATTGTATTTGTCAATTTCGGTTTGTCGTTCGTCAATGTATTTGGATACCAATTGAATTTTCTTCAGATTTTGCAATTCGTCTTCGTTTAAAAAACGGATGCTTTTTGCCTTTACTAAAATGTGTCTTTTAATACGTCTTCCATCTGAATCTAACATGCCGCGCCAATTTCTGAATGAATCGGAAATCAAACTATAGGTCGGAATCGTCGTCGTTGTATTGTCGAAATTTCGAACTTTAACTGTAGCTAAATTGATTTCAATTACATCACCATCGGCACCAAATTTGTCAAACGTAACCCAATCACCAATGCGAACCATATCGTTTAACGATACTTGAACGCTGGCTACAAATCCTAAAATAGTATCTCTAAAAACCAAAATAATGATGGCCGAAATGGCTCCAAGTGTTCCAAAAATAGTTGTCGTATTGACATCAAAAATCTCATAAATAATCACGACAATTCCGAACAACCAAAGTACAATCATCACCACTTGAACATAGCTATCAATAGGTTTGTCGCTGTATTTGTGTTGTTGTTTTAAATAATCTCGGAAGGATTTTAGAATACTTCTAATAATCCATAATGATAAAACAACGATGTAAATCCCAACTAATTTTCCGAAAATAGCTTCCCATTTTACAAAATCTTTTAAGATAATGGGAACCGATTTGTAGATGAAAAGAAACGGAATTAAATACGCAATGTACTTTGCAGTTTTGTTGTCTATAAGTAAATCGTCGAATTTGGTTTTAGTTTTTTTAGCTATAATTGCCAAAACAGTCACTAATATAATTCTAAAAACGACATAAATCACATACGCTAATATACACAATACAAGAATGTTAATCAACAAACTAGTATATAACGCCAGCGTGTTGTTAAAATGCCAATCTTTAAGTAAAGGATAACACCAACAAAATAATTTTTCAATTACATCATGCATTTTTCACGTATTTTTTCTCGATATAGAACGTGGCAAATGGAAGCAAAGAAGCCAATAATACCACTCCAAAATCTTTTAAAGACCAATTTTGTTTATCTCTAATCATAAAAGCCAAATAAATGTAAGCAATAAATAACAAACCATGTGTCATTCCGATTGGAAAAAGCAATGTTTTGTACAAATCAAAATTATTTGGTTTTAAAAGCAACATGTTGGCGAATAAGGCGATATA
>JAZKGN010000103.1:0-3783 GCA_040385945.1 Bacteroidota bacterium | reverse complement strand
GGACAAGTGCTCCACTAGCGAAAGAAAACTTGATTACATGTAAAAATTTATTATCTATGAATTCGGGTTTGGATGATACGATGGGCGACGATGTTTCTCCAGCCAATTTACAGTATGTTGCCGATGCCGGAACACGTTGGGCGTACCATAATGTATATGTAAAATTACAAGATGTAATAGCGCAAACAAGTGGACAAACATGGACCAATTATTTCAATACAAAATTACGAGATCCAATTGGAATGACTGGAGGAGCTTGGGTGAACAGTGGCGACGGATTAAGCGTATATTGGAGTACCACTCGAAACATGGCTCGTTTTGGTTTACTGGCTTTGAATAAAGGAAACTGGAACGGAACAACTATTGTAAACCAAGCCTATTTTAATGATGCTACAACCACCTCGCAGAGTATTAATCAAGCGTACGGGTATTTGTGGTGGTTGAATGGAAAGACGAGTTTTCATTTGCCAGGATCACAACTGCAATTTCCAGGCACATTGATTCCGAATGCACCTAGTGATACCTTTTGTGCTTTAGGAAAAAACGACCAAAAAATATATGTCGTACCAAGCAAAAAGATGGTCATTATACGAATGGGAGATGTTGCCAATCCATCTAATCCTACCTTTGCATTATCTGGTTTTGATAATGAATTATGGGAGAAAATTAATGCATTGTACCAATAAGGTAATACACCATCTGGGCTTCTTCACTAAAAAAAAAACAGTCTACTAGACTGTTTTTTTTTTTACATTCGTTCCTACTTGAATTTCGAATCGAAGAATTTTATAAAAGTGTAAACAAATAAAATAAAAGTAATGGTTTGCAAACCCATGGCAATACTTGGAAAATAGCCTTCGATTAGTTTGGCAATAATTCCAATTACAACACAAATAAGAAGTAGTATAATTGGAGAAGCTTGTTTAAAAAAAGATAAAAACTTCATAAACCACTATAAAAAATTATAGCGTAGGTTTACACCAACACTAGAGAATTTTGATGAAAGTCCATATTGTCCATAGACGCTGTCGCTAAAATAATTAGTATTGAGGGTATATCTGGCCTCAACTGCATACCTTTTAAGAAAACGATAACCTAATCCAAAATTCAAAGAAGCAGCAATTTTCGTCTCTGCTTCTTTTAAGTTAGTAGAATTTGGGTTTAAACCATAACTAAAATTACTCTCATTGCCAAACGGCACAGTAATTTCAAAAGAAAAATCAACAAAAACACTATTATTAGCCCTGTTGTTAATATAATAACGTGGTCCGAAATTAAAATGAGCGAAATAGGAAGAAAAATCAAAATTGTCATACCTGTAAGTGACACCTTGGTTTACTTGATTTTGTGTAGCATAACTAAATTTAGCACGATCGAAATTTACCCTAAGAAACATTTCAGCACTGTTTTGCATAACTGGCAACAAATACGACAATTCTATACCAACTGAAGGAGAAATAGAACTTTCACTGAATTTATCAACATAAAACGCTCTGTTGCTAATTTCAGCCTTGTAGAATTTCATCCCCAATAAAACTGATAGTTTGAATTTATCCTTTACTTCATTTTTGGTTAAATCACTAGTAACTCCATTTTTACACACATTATACTCATTTACTGTTTTTATCAATTGTTCGCTATAGTATTTCAATTTGACAAATTTTTCATACGAATAGTTGTTGCCACAATTCAGTTTTTCCAACAGTTGTCTTCTGAATTTAGCATTTTCATTTACAATGCTTTCAAAAGTATAGGTATGGTTAATTAAATATTGTATTTCATCTGAATTGGCCATCTTTAAATAGAAAGACGGAATGTCGTTTAGGTAAGATAAATACAGGCTAGCATCGCCTTCCACCAATACTTTGAGCAACAATTGCTTTTTTTCTAATACTGGATCAGGTTTTGTTTTGGTTTGATTTGTAGTATTGTCTACATTGTAATCCACCATTCTTGATACATATTTTAGTTTGTTTTCGATTTGCAACTCCGAAATATTCTTGATGTTAATTTGAATTTCTTCATCGGTTAGACTCTTTTTGAAATAAATAAAATCACCTGCATAAAAATTATAATCGTTGATAAATCCTTCCGTTTTAACTCCCGAATTGGAAAGATAAAACGCCGGTTTATATTCCGACTGTGAAAAGGAAAATTGAAAGGCAAGTACTAAAAATAAGGCTGCTTTTTTCATAATTTAAGGTTTTGTTTGGTTTATTAGAATGCTTTTGATTAATAACTATTTAAAGAAACTGTCTACAAACTCGTATTTATTAAACACTTGAAGATCTTCAAGACCTTCGCCTACTCCGATATATTTCACTGGAATTTGGAATTGATCAGAGATTCCGATTACAACGCCACCTTTCGCTGTTCCGTCTAATTTGGTAACTGCCAAGCAAGAAACTTCGGTAGCTGCTGTAAATTGCGTAGCTTGTTCAAATGCATTCTGACCAGTAGAACCATCAAGAACTAAAAGTACATCGTGTGGTGCGTCGCTAACGACTTTTTCCATAACACGTTTTATTTTTGTCAATTCGCTCATCAAACCAACTTTGTTGTGCAAACGACCTGCTGTATCAATAATTACAACGTCGGCATTTTGACTCACCGCACTTTGTAAGGTATCAAAAGCCACTGAAGCAGGATCACTTCCCATTTGTTGTCTCACGATGGGTACACCTACTCTATCGGCCCAAATTTGCAATTGATCGATCGCGGCGGCACGAAACGTATCGGCTGCGCCAAGTACAACACTGTATCCTGCTTTTTTGAAATGGTAGGCGAGTTTACCAATCGTTGTGGTTTTCCCCACTCCGTTGACGCCAACAACCATAATAACGTAGGGTTTTTTGTTGGCTGGAATGGTGAATTCGGTTTCTTCACCCGATTTGGTTTCGGATAAGAGTCCGGCGATTTCATCACGCAAAATACTATTGAGTTCATCGGTTCCTAAATATTTATCATTGGCAACACGTTGTTCGATACGTTTGATGATTTTTAGTGTGGTGTTGACACCTACATCAGACGACACTAGAATTTCTTCGAGGTTGTCTAATACATCATCGTCTACTTTTGATTTTCCGGCAACGGCTTTGGTAAGTTTAGAAAAAAACGATGTTTTTGTTTTTTCCAATCCTTTGTCTAAGGTTTCTTTAGCCTCTTCGGTTATTTGGGTTTCCTTCTTTTCGGAAGAGAATAGTTTTTTAAAAAATGACATAATTGATTAATTTGAAAATTTGAAAATTTGAAAATTGAACTATAAGCCTGAAAATCAAAAGCATTTCCAAATCTTCAAATTCACTAATTTTCAAATTAACTAGCCCGGATAGTAGCGGAAAGCCCGGAGTTTTGAAGGCGTAGTTTTTGAAAATGTGCGTGGCGACCGATGGAAGCCAACGAACGTTTTACAAAAACTGCCTGAAAGACGAGGACTTGTAGCGAATAGCCGGAAGTTGCTGCAAATATAAAATAAAAAAGCTACTTCCAAATGAAAGTAGCTTTGATATATAGTGATTTTAGAATTATTTCTTTTTCAAGAAAGTATCTACTTCTTCTGGAGACATGATGCTTTCGATGAAAGTGTAAGCTCCTGTTTTTGGAGATTTAACCATTTTGATTGCTTTGGTTAATCTTTTAGAAGATGTTTGTAATGTTGCTACGGTTTTCTTTGCCATGGTATATTGCTATTATGAAATTTATAAAAATTTCTAATTATTTGATCTCTTTGTGAACAGTCATTCTCTTCAAGATTGGATTAAATTTTTTAATCTCTAATCTGTC
>JAZKGN010000102.1:0-15781 GCA_040385945.1 Bacteroidota bacterium | reverse complement strand
AAATGACCCAAATTATTGAAGCTGTCGAAGATTCTCCATTAATCCAAGTGCCTCAAAATCCGCCTTATGTTCGAACCAAGCGTTTTATAACCAAATCGATTTGTTATCACGCAGCGACGATGGCAAATGAAATTCATGCTAAAGCGATTTCTACTTTAACGAATAGTGGGTATACGGCATTTCAAATATCAGCATGGCGACCAAAAGCACACATTTTAGTGTACACTTCCAACAAGCGAATTTTAACGCAACTCAACTTACTTTGGGGCGTAAATGCCTTTTTCTATGATAAATTTGTAAGCACTGATGATACGGTGGAAGATATCAATCGCATAGCTAAAGAAAATGGTTTTGTTAAAAAAGGTGACATGCTTATTAATCTTGCTGCTATGCCAGTTGTAGATAAAGGAATGGTAAATACGATGCGTATTTCTGAAATAGAATAAATTTATATATCGAATTTTAAAAAGCCGTTTGGAGTAGTGAACGGCTTTTTTATTAAAACTCAAATCGCAATTGCACCACAACGGTTTTTTTGACTTCTGTATTCAAATTATTTAGTGAAATTCCCAACAGACGCACCGAATCTTTTAACCGTTCTTGGTACAATAATTCTTTTACCGTTTCAAAAAGAATTCCTTTATCTGAAATAAAATAAGGCAATGTTTTGCTTCGGGTTTGTGTGGTAAAATCGCTGTATTTTATCTTTAAAGTGACTGTCTTTCCTGAGATGTTGTGCTTCTTTAGCCGCTTTTCCAATTCGGCTGCAATGCGCTCTAATCGTTCTTGCATAAAAATTTCAGACGTCAAATTTTCATTAAACGTATGTTCGGCTGCGACCGATTTGGCTATTCGATTCGGACGTACTTCACTGTTGTGGATGCCACGAACAATACTGTAATACGACACGCCACTTTTGCCGAAATGTTCTTCTAAATATTCCTTTGTTTTTGATTTTAAATCCAAGCCTGTAAATATGCCTTGTTGGTACATTTTTTCAGCAGTGACTTTACCAATTCCGTAAAATTTTTTAATGTCGAGTTTTTCCAAAAAAGAGGTAACTTCATCAGGTGTGACTGTCTTTTGACCATTGGGTTTGTTGTAATCGCTGGCTATTTTTGCAACAAATTTATTGATGGAAATTCCGGCAGATGCTGTCAAACCGACCTCATCATAAATCCGTTTTCTAATTTCTTGTGCAATTAAAGAAGCGCTCGGATTTCCTTTTTTATTTTGTGTAACGTCCAAATAGGCTTCGTCTAACGAAAGAGGTTCGACCAAATCGGTATACTCGTAAAAAATAGCTCGAATTTTTTTCGAAATTTCGATATAACGATCAAATCGCGGGCGAACAAAAATAAGTTCTGGACAATTTTTCTTGGCTTGAATACCGCTCATAGCACTTCGGACACCAAATTTACGCGCTTCATAACTTGCTGCTGAAACCACACCACGGACTTCACTTCCACCGACAGCTAATGGTTTTCCTTTCAATTCGGGATTGTCCATTTGCTCTACAGAAGCATAAAATGCATCCATATCGACATGGATTATTTTTCGGTATTTGATTTCATTTGACACAAAACAAATTTAGTATTTTATTGTACAGAGAATTTGTACTTTTGGAAAAAATGCATCTAAAATGATTGAAATAGAACGAAAGTTTTTAGTTACCTCTACCGATTTTATAAACGAATCTTACGCTCATTTTGAGATTGCACAAGGCTATTTGAATACAGATGCTGAACGTACGGTAAGAGTCCGAATTAAAGGTAATAAAAGCTTTTTGACCATCAAAGGAATCGGAAATGAAAGTGGCGTTTCGCGCTTTGAATGGGAAAAAGAAATTGCTTTAGAAGATGGAAAAAATTTGATGCTTTTGTGTAAAAAAGGTACTATTCAGAAAACGCGCTATCTTATAAAAAATGGAAAACACACTTTTGAAGTAGATGTTTTTCATGGTGAAAACAACGGCTTAATTATTGCCGAAATAGAACTTAAAGACGAAAAGGAATTTTTTGAAAAACCAACTTGGTTAGGCGAAGAAGTGACGAATAAAGAAAACTATTACAATGCTTTTTTGAGTCGTAAGCCCTTTAGCAGTTGGTAATTATTGTTGTAAAACTTCAAGTTTAGCAATTACATAACCGCCTCTACCTGATGAAATAGCGTTGAATGCTTTTTTGGATAAATCAATTTCCCTTCCCTTGACAAATGGTCCGCGATCTGTGATTTCTACCACTACCGATTTTCCATTTGCTTCATTAGTGACTCTAACTCTGGTTCCAAAAGGGAGTTTTTTGTGTGCTGCCGTCATTTTGTTCATGTCGAACATTTTACCACTTGCCGTTCTTTTTCCGTGAAAACGTTCAGCATAATACGACGCGTGCACTTTTTCTTTATACACTTTGAAAGTACCTTTTTCAACAGCAAGTGTATCGATAATAATATCTTTCTGTGAAATTATGTTGTCTTTTTTTACCGAATCTAATTGCTTTTTTATTTCGGGTTCTTTATTGACCTTAACTTGTTTCTTCTGAAATGCTTTTTGTTTTTTTGGATCTTGATCTTGTTGTAAATCAACATTCTTTATTACCGTAAAACCGCTGATAAAAACAGCAGTAAGTACAAGTAAAAGAAATTTTATAGTTGATTTTTGCATACTTCTAAATTTTGGATAGCACAATTAAACTGTAGCTAAGGTTTGCTTAATTCATTCTAAAAAAGTAGTCTAAAAGACTTTTATTATTAGTTAAGCCAAGAGTTCCATGGAATTCGTACCAATATCAAAACCAATCCTATCGCATAAAAGAAGCTGATTGCTTTAAATTTTCCTTCGCTGTTTGCCGCTTTTTTATGACGCGACCAACCTATAGTAATTAACGCGATGGCGATAAGATTTAATAACGGATGTTCTAAAGAAGTAAGTCGTAATGCAGCGTCTTTCATTTCACCCAAACTTGCTTTTCCTAAAGGAGAAACAAAATACAAAATCATTCCAACAACCAATTGAATGTGGATGGCAATTAAAGCAAACAAGGCAATTTTTCGGTCTCTAGAAAGAAATTCTTTTTTTGTCATGTAGCCAATAGTAGCATTTATAGCCGCAACAAACAACAATAAAACTGCTAAATACGCCCAACCCGAGTGTAATTTTTGTAGAAAAGAATAATCCATAGTTTTGAGGTTTTATTTTACTTGACACCGTGTTCTCCATAATGAGTCGGTTAAACAAATATAGAAAAAATAATCAAAAAAAAACGACATTCTCAATTTAAGAATGCCGTTTCTGCATTAATTTTAAACTTACTTTTCTTAGAAATTGTAACTTAATGTTACGTTCCATGTTCTTCCATAACCAAAGAAAACAGTATTTGCTTTAGCTACACCATCGTATAAATCACCTGCATCTGCATAAGTAACAGCAGGGTTTGAACCAGAAGCTGGAGTTTTAATATCATCGGCAAAAATATTAGTATTTGACTCAGCAATAAAAATTTTATCAAATACGTTATTTACATTCACTCTAAAGTTTACTGACTCTGATTTGTTTTTTCCAACCAGCATTTTATAAGATAAACCAGCATCAACTAATCCAAATGATGGCAATTCTAATGACCCTTTGTTTGTTTCAGATGTAAAGTTAGTAGGTGAGATATTAGCATACAATTTTTCAGAGTAAAGGTAATTTGCATCTATTGATAATCGTTTAACTATTTCAAAAGCGCCTCCTAAAGCTGCAGTAACTTGAGCAGAATTTCCAACTTTAACTCTGTCTAAATACAAGGTTCTTGGCGTGCTTCCTTCAAACGGATTGTTAGTCACATCGTACACATTACTAACGCTGTTTCCTTTGTATGACCAATCTCCGTAAGAAAACATTCCGGTAACTTTCAATTTATCAAAAACCTTCACGTTCATGTCTACTTCGACACCTGTGTGTACTTCATTTACGCCTGTAAAATCTAAATATCCTCCAGGATTTGCAGTATTTGGATCATTTTGTCTCAAATAACGGTCTTTCCAAGTGGTATGATACAAATTCACGTTGGCATTAAATAAAGACGATCTAAATCCGTAACCCGCTTCAAAACCAGTTACTTTTTCATTGACTAAATTCCCGTTAAGTAAAGACGCGTTATTTGGATATACATTATTAAAATTAGGTTGTTTTGAATAATAACCTGCATTAGCAAAAACATTGTGATACTTGTTGATGTTGTAGTTCACGCCACCTTTCACATTTCCGCCAAGGATGTTTTCATATTCGGTTTCAGACAAAGGATTTGAAGCTAAGTATTTGAAATAATCAATTCTTTTAAACCCTTGTTGTGAAATAGCCGCTTGAACAAACGCAGTAAGTTTTTCAGTAGAATATTCCAATTGGGTAAAAGCGCCGTACCAATTTACCTTTCCGTCGTTGTTGTACGATATTTTTTGTTGGTGATCGACACTAAAAAACGGGTTAAAACTTGGTGTTGATTCGTAGGTTTGAAAATAAATACTGTTTGGATTATTGCTGTCACCGTTTGATGTAACTCCGTTTACAGCTGCAGGTGTATTATCTTGAAAAGCATTCGCTCCAAGTAAATCATTTACGTTTTGGTAGTGAATTCCAGTATACGTTCTTATGTCAACTCCAAAATCAAAAGTTAATTTATCGGTGAACTTTGTATTCAAACTGGCTACACCACCATACCAATCGTGTGAATTGATAGAGGAAATTTTGGAAATACCATTTGCTGAATTGTTTGCTGTAGCGGTGCTATTGAGAAATAAACCATTTGTTAATGTTCTTGTAACTGTTGGATTGGTACCAACTCCAGGAACTACACCAGGAATCTGAATCGTTTGACCAGAATTATAAGCATAGATTTTTTCTACATCGATAGAACCATCTGCCAATTTGAAATTGTTAGCTGTATACGCCAATCCTCTAATTCTTCCTGTTCCGCTGGTACCACCACCTCTTCCCCATGACGCATAAACAACAGAAGATAATTTTGTTTTATCGGAAATTTTATAATCCCAATTTAATGAAAAAACAGGTTTGTGATAGTAATTGGTTCTGAAACTAAATTCTCTTCCATTCAAATAACCCCAATCGGCATTGTATTTAATATTGGGTTCACCATCTTGACCATATTTGATATAATCGCTAATAGTAACTGCTGTTCCTCTTTGGTCGTGCCATTGCGGAGCTCCAGTAATGGTTAATTGAATGTCGTTTTTTTGATTTATTTCATATCCCAATCCGATGAAATAATTGGCAGCTTCAAATCGAGTGGCATCAACATAACCATCTCCTCTTGTTTGGTTTAACAATACCGAAGCCGACAAGCCATTCTTCATTTTTCCAGTTGAATAAGAGGCTTGTGTTTTAAGATAATCGTTATTGGCTATGCCTGCAGAAACAATTCCGCCTTCTTTCATATCAGCCGTTCTTGTCACGATGTTAATAGTACCTCCAACAGAAGATATTGCTAGTTTTGATGATCCTAAACCTCTTTGTACTTGCATTGCTGAAGTTACATCGGATAATCCAGCCCAGTTACTCCAAAAAACCCTGCTATTTTCCATGTCATTTACTGGAACTCCATTAATCATAACGGCAATGTTTTCTTGTGCAAATCCACGAATAGTTATTCTTGAATCTCCAAAACCTCCACCAGAACCTTTTGTAGTATATACCGAAGGCGTACTTTTTAAAATCTCAGGAAATTCTTGATTCCCTAATTTTTGTACAATTTCTGCAGCCTTGATGGTAGAAACTGCTACTGGTGTTTTTCGGTCTTTTGCGACATCAATTACCGTGCTCTTGATAACCACTTCGTCCAGTTCATTAGAATCTGATGTTAACGTTATAGCTCCTAAATCGAATGCTTCACCATTGCTAACTGTAAAATTAAGCGTTGTTGTTTTAAAACCAATAAAGGAGATAATTACCTGACCTGTTGGTGCTGTTGTGTTTAAGATAAATTTCCCGTCATTGTCTGTAACAGCTGCGGTTGTTGTTCCTTTAACAACAACGTTCACTCCAGCAATAGGAGCTTTTAATTCGTTATCTGAAATTGTTCCTTTGATTTTTCCTTGAGAAAAAACCATTGTTGCAATTACTAAAAACAATCCTGTAAAAACATTTTGTGTAATTTTTTTCATTTTTCTTTCATTAAAAATTTCAGCAAATTTCTATTATAAATCTATGTGTTGCGTTAGCTATAGATTAAGAAAAAATGAAATTGATGGCTCCTAATATTTGAGTTTGGAGACGAAAGATTTTTTATGAATATACCCTATTTACAAGAGAAACTAGCAAAAAATACTCGTTTTTTAAATATTCGAAAAGAGGCTGCTTTTTTTAGTAAATTATTATTTTTTTATTAAAAAATAGTTAAGCAAGAATTCGGTTGAATTGTCGTGATGCTTTACAGTTTTTGATTCTATTTCATCTAAAATAGAATTCGCCAATTGTTTTCCAAGTTCAACGCCCCATTGATCATAACTAAAGATATTCCAAATTACGCCTTGAACAAATATTTTATGCTCATATAAAGCGATTAACGAACCTAATGATTCTGGTGTTAATTGATCAATTAGGAGAGTATTGGTGGGTTTGTTTCCTGTAAAAACTTTAAAGGGTAATAATTCTTTGATATCGGCTTCAGGCATTTTGTTAGCTTCCAATTCGGCTTTTACTTGAGATGCTGTTTTACCATTCAGTAATGCTTCTGTTTGCGCAAAAAAGTTGGACATTAACTTATTGTGATGATCGGTATTTCCGTAAAGAGGTTTGACAAATCCAATAAAATCACACGGAATCAATTTTGTTCCTTGATGAATTAATTGAAAAAAAGCGTGTTGTGAATTCGTTCCCGGTTCGCCCCAAATAATGGTTCCAGTTTGGTAATTTACTGGTTTGCCTTCTCGATCGATACTTTTTCCGTTGCTCTCCATGATGCCTTGTTGCAAATAGGGCGCGAACTTTTGAAGATATTGTGAATACGGAATTAACGCTTCGCTTTCGGCACCGAAAAAGTTGTTGTACCAAATGCTCAACAAAGCCAAAATAACAGGCATGTTGTTATCAAAAGAAACTGTTTTAAAATGCTCGTCCATGTTGTGTGCGCCCGACAATAGTTTATCAAAATTGTCATAACCAACCGCCAAACTTATCGATAAACCAACAGCACTCCAAAGTGAAAAGCGGCCACCAACCCAATCCCACATAGGAAAAATGTTGTCAGGATGAATCCCAAATTCTGTGGTTTTCTGAATGTTCGTAGAAACTGCTACAAAATGTTTGGCAATATCGTTTTGATTAGCCGATTGCAAGAACCATTTTTTGATAGTTTCTGAATTGGAAAGTGTTTCTTGGGTCGTAAACGTTTTGGATACGATGACAAATAAAGTGGTTTCTGGATTCAGTTTTTTGATGGTTTCATTCACATGGTCGCCATCAATATTGGAGACAAAATGAAGGTTAAGATGGTTTTTGTAAAATTGCAACCCTTCAACTACCATGGCTGGTCCAAGGTCAGAACCACCAATACCAATGTTAACGATATCGGTAAAAGCTTTTCCTGCATATCCTTTTTTTTCTCCTGAAATAATTTGATTGCAAAAGGTTTTTATTTTGTTTTTGACTTCTTGTATTTCGGGAATTACATTTTTCCCGTCTACCAAAAGAGTAGAGTTTTGTGGCATTCGCAAAGCAGTGTGAAGTACAGCTCTGTTTTCGGTTTGGTTGATATTATCTCCATTAAAATACTGTGAGATAGCATCTTTCAAATGGACTTCGTTGGCCAATTCCAATAGTAATTGTATCGATTGGTCATTGATGTTGTTTTTGGAATAATCCAATAAAAAATCATTCCATTGGAGGTGGAATTTCTCGGCTCTTTCAGAGTCGTTGGCAAACATTTCTTTGATGGAACCTTTGGTTAACTGGTTGTAATGGTCTTGAAGTTTTTTCCAGGCTGATGTTGTCGTCGGATTTATTTTTGGAAGTGCCATTTTTAAATTGTTTGAAAAACAAATTTACAATTATTGTTTAGAAAACAATGCGTCTATAGCCCAGATGGAAATGAAAAGCATTTTTGAAGTGGAAAACGTCTTTTTTCTTTTCAAAAAAAGCGACAAAAAGGAGCTCTTTTTGGAAGTAGAAAAAGCGGTTTGCGCCAAAAATCTTGCAATGAACAGCTGGATTAGCTTCAAATAAAACGTATTGTTATCTGAATTTCAAATCGGTTACGCTGTCTAACTCCCTTTTCAGAGGCTTCATGTAAGTAAGATACTTTGGCAGGTTTTTCTTGTCCATTGGTTGTGAATTGGGCAATTTCAACCTTAAAGCATCGACTTGAACACCATTCTTCCAGAAGCGATAACACACGTGCGGTCCGGAAGCCAATCCGGTACTTCCGACTTTACCAATGGTTTGTCCTTGGGTAACACGCTGACCGCGTTTGACTAAAATTTTTGACATGTGTAAGTATTGTGTCGCATAAGTTTTGTCGTGTTTTACTTTGACAAAATTTCCATTTCCGGTGGTGTATCCTGCTTGTTCTATAATGCCAGCTGCCGTGGTCATAATAGGGGTTCCGGTTGGAGCAGCATAGTCGGTTCCTTTATGAGCTTTCCAACGCAATTGCACAGGATGGAAGCGATTTTTTGAAAATTTTGAGGTAATGTTTACAAACTTTAAAGGTGCTTTTAAGAAGAAATTTTTAAGCGCTTTTCCTTCATCATCGTAGTAATCTTTCTTTCCTTTATCTCCTCCTTGAACAAATGGGAAGGCGTATATTTTCTTGCCTTTGTATTCAAAATAAGCGGCTCGAATACTGTCAACACCGTCATAAATTGTATCGTTTATATAACGTTCGGTGAAGCTTATGGCAAATTTGTCTCCTTTTTTAGATTTGAAAAAGTCGATAGACCAAGCGTAAATTTTGGTTAATCGTCCCGACAAAGTTGGTTCGATTTTCATGCTACGCAAAGTTTGTGTTAACGAACCTGTGAGTTCGCCAGCGACAGTTTTGGTTCTAAAAGTAAGTGGTCGTGCTTTTTTATAGCCAACAATCGAATCGGTTAAATCGATTAAATAGTAATTGAGTCGGTCGGGTTGGTAAATTAAATACTGTAGTTTGTTGTATTTGTCTTTTGAGCGAAGACAAACGTAAGGCCTTTTGTAGCGCACACTTGTAGGAAAAGAATCTCTAACGACTTTGATAATATCGGCAACTTTTTTGCCATTTAGGTTTTGTTTGCTGAGTATTTTATCGAAGGTATCTTGTTTGCCAATGGTGTCATAATGGACATTGAATTCGTCGAATTTGAATCCGAAATCAACTATAGGTTTTGATGGTTCTGCATCTACAATCCACACTTCTTCCTCTGCTTTTTTACAGGAATACAGCGTGATTAATAGTACTATAAGTAATGCTACTTTCTTCAAATGACCGTTGTTTCAAATTAAGAATTTTCACCCCAATTTTTCAATTCTTCTTCACTCCAAAGTTCGGGAAAAAATATGCGTCGTTGGTATTTTGGATGCATGTATTTTTTCCAGTCGCTTCCGCCGGTGGCTTCTCCGGTTCCAACGCCACTTCCTTCTATATATTTTCTTGCTGCGTTTAAATGTCCCATTACCCATGTAATATTTACGGTGTGATCGTAATGGCGCATGGCTTGAATTAATTCGGGGTTTTTTTGATCCGCTTCTGGTAATTGCTTGAATTTTTGCCAGACATTAATCGTATTGTATTCTTCCATATGGCGAAGAAACATGGCTTTGTATTTTCGTTCAAATTCTAAAATCAGGAATGATTTTTCACCGGTTTTATGATCTTTCCCAGCTGCTTGCCAATACAAATGTTCTAAGGCATGTTCATAAGGCGTATTTCGATCGATGGTTGCTCTAAAACGATAATCGATAAGATTGATTAAATCGGTAGACGAAAATTCGATTAAACGGTATTGTGCACTTTGAAAACCACTTGCTGGTGTTAGCGTATTTCTAAATTTCATGTATTGTTCTACTTCCATTCCGTCTCCCATAATGTCGAATGACGTGGTAAGCATATCAAAATAGCGGCTGATTCTGTCTAATTTCGTGGTAAAAAAAGTGGTTTCTGGTTTGTCGGTATGACACAGTTGTTGCATTTCCCATAAAATCATTTTGAACAAGAGTTCGTTGACTTGATGGTACATAATAAAAACCATTTCGTCGGGCAAAATGGTTCTTTGGGTTTGCAGATTTAGAAGGGCGTCAGTTTGAATATAATCCCAATAAGTGATTGGTTTTGACCACAATAATCCTTCTAAATGCGTTTCTGTTTTTTGATTTATTTTTTCAAATTTTTTCTCTAATTCTGAAATTAAATGGTTGGTTTCTGAATTCATTGTTTTACTTTAATTTTAAAAGAATTTCTTAATCCTTTAAACGATTCTAAATCGGCTTTTATAGAACCGACAGCCAAACTGGCTTTTATTCTAATGGGTAGTTTGTTGTCATCATCTGAAATCCAAACTGTCAAACTTTCTTCTTCTTTAAAAACCCTTCCTGATTGTACTAGCGGACGAAAAATCATAGTAGAAATGGTTCCGAATTTTGTATCTAAATCTTCTCTTCCAATAAATTTTAATTTAAATTTAGTGGTTTCTTCATCAAAAAACATGTCAATTGCAATTGATTCTCCCACTTTCAGTTTATCAATATTGGGGTGATTTCTTAAATAGTAAAAGGTAGAAACAATATCTTGAACATTTTCTGGAGTAGCAAAAGTCTTCTCATTTTTGTTTTTATAATCCTTTACTAAGATAGTATTTTTATCTTGATTAAAAAAGCCTTCTTGATTTTTGGTATAGCCTCCTTCGTCTATTTTTCGAACAAATTGATATGGTTTGCCTGTAGCCTTGTCAAAGTAGCTTTCGTAAACGTCTTCTACTTTAAAAAACAATTTTGACATCCCTGTGGTATATCCTCTTCCGATGGCGTGAAAAACTTTTTTATTATTCCTAACGGACTCTTGAACCTCTAAGGTGGCATAACCAGCTGTTACAATTCCGTAGTGAATTCTAAATTTAAACCATTCTCCTACTCCGAAAGCATCTTCCCTTTGGGTGTCAAAGCTTACTAGTGTTAACATCAATGCAATTATAATTCCTTTTTTCATATTTTCTTTAGTTGAATAATTCACTATAATGCAATTTCTGTTCCAAATGTATAAAAACAAAAAAACCCAGTCAAAGAAATGACTGAGTTTTTATGCTATTAACCAACCAAAAAACTATAAATTAAGAATAACTTATATAAAAATCAAAGGAAACCACTCCTTCTCTTTTTGTGAGTACAAAGATACTACTGTTTTTGAATTATTCTTAGTCAAAATCTAACTTTAACATATTTTTATTAAAAACATCATAGTTATGTCGGTGTTGCTTGGTGATTGTTTAACGTTTTTGCGTTTTTACAGCGTTCCTCTCAAAGCTTGCTCTCTTTCGATAGATTCGAACAGCGCTTTAAAATTTCCGGCACCAAAACCTTTTGCACCCATTCGTTGAATGATTTCAAAGAAAAGTGTTGGCCTATCTTGTACGGGTTTAGTAAATATTTGTAATAAATAGCCGTCTTCATCGGCGTCTACCATGATAGCTAATTTTTCGATTTCAGCGATATCTTCCTTCATCATGTCCATGTGAACACCCAAACGCTCTGGAATGGCTTGATAATACGCATGAGGTGGCGCTGATAAAAATTCAATACCTCTTGCTCTTAATTGTGAAACGGTCGAAATAATATCATCGGTGGCAATTGCTATGTGCTGTACACCCGGACCTCCATAAAAATCAAGGTATTCTTCAATTTGGGAACGTTTTTTTCCTTCGGCTGGTTCGTTGATTGGAAACTTAATTCGTCCGTTGCCATTGGACATTACTTTACTCATCAATGCCGAATATTCGGTATGAATTTGTTTGTCATCAAACGATAAGAAGTTAACAAACCCCATCACATCTTCATAGAATTTTACCCAAGTGTTCATTTCGTTCCAACCTACATTGCCTACCATGTGGTCGATGTATTTTAATCCAACTGGTGTCGGATTGTAATCGGATTTCCATTCTTGATAACCTGGTAAAAAGATACCGTTATAATTTTTTCGTTCTACAAAAACGTGAACTGTTTCTCCGTAGGTATAGATTCCGGAACGCACTACTTCACCATATTCGTCTTTTTCAACAGTTGGTTCCATAAACGATCTCGCTCCGCGTTTCATTGTTTCTTCATAAGACGAACGTGCATCTTCAACCCAAAGCGCTACGACTTTTACTCCGTCGCCATGTTTTTTTAGGTGTTCGTTAATAGGAGAATCGGAGTTTAATGGTGTCGTTAAAACCAACCGGATTTTGTCTTGTTTTAAAACATACGACGCTCTGTCTTTAACGCCAGTTTCCAATCCGGCATACGCCAACGACTGATAACCAAAAGCTGTTTTGTAATAATGGGCCGATTGTTTGGCGTTTCCGACATAGAATTCTACGTAATCGGTTCCTAAAAGCGGAAGGAAATCTTGTGCTCCTTCGAATATTTTTTCGAGTCCGTATTCAACGGATTTTACTTCTTTTGACATGGTATTTGTTTTTGAACGCGGATAACACGGATTTTACGGATATGCGCGGATTTTTAAAATAGTTTTATTCTGTAGATGATTTTTAGCCCTGATGGAAGCGACATCCTTTTTTGCCGTTGTTCGGCAGAAAAGATATAGCGTACAGCAGGATTAGCTTCTAATAATTATTCTAACCAAGATTGATAATATTTCCCATCATCTAATCCCATGGCTTCTTCAGTGACCATTAATGGGCGAAATGTGTCGACCATTACAGCCAATTCTTGGGTTTCTGTGTGACCAATACTGCGTTCCATGGCGCCAGGTGCTGGCCCGTGTGGAATGCCTTTTGGATGCAATGTTATGTGTCCTTGTTCGATATTATTTCGGCTCATAAAATCGCCATCAACGTAATACAACACCTCATCGGAATCGATGTTGCTATGGTTGTATGGCGCCGGAATAGCTTTTGGATGGTAATCGTACAAACGCGGACAGAACGAACAAACAACAAACGTAGCCGTTTCAAATGTTTGGTGAACTGGTGGCGGTTGATGCACACGTCCGGTAATTGGTTCGAAATTGTGAATCGAGAATCCGTATGGAAAATTATAACCGTCCCAACCCACAACATCAAATGGATGTGTAGCATAAACCACTTCGTGCATCATTCCTTCTTTTTTAATTTTGATAAGGAATTCACCTTTTTCATCATGTGATTCTATTTCGGACGGTAATTTGAAATCCCTTTCGCAAAATGGCGAATGCTCTAAATGTTGACCTGATTCGTTTTTGTATCTTTTTGGAGTATAAAATGGCGTAAACGATTCGACGTAAAACAATCGGTTTTCAGTAGTGTCAAAATCGATTTGATAAATCATTCCTCTCGGAATAATAAGGTAATCGCCGTATTCAAAATCGATATTTCCCATCATGGTGCGGAGCTTTCCTGAACCTTTATGAATGAAAATCAATTCATCAGCATCGGCATTTTTATAAAAATAATCACGTAATGATTTTTTGGGAGCTGCCAATCCGATAGTGCAATCTTTGTTGACCAACATGGCTTTACGACTTTCAAGGAAATCGTCTTTTGGCTGTAATTCAAACCCTTTAAGTAAAAGTGATTTGATGTTTTTGCCAATAGCAATTTTTGGTTCGACCGAATAGGATTTTGTTATCTCTTTGACTTGTGTTGGTCGGTGAATGTGATATAATAAGGACGAATGTCCGTGAAAGCCTTCCGTTCCAAAAAGCTGCTCATAGTACAAGCCCCCGTTTGGTTTCTCGAACTGTGTGTGTCGCTTTTGCGGAAAATTTCCAAGTTTATGATATAATGGCATTTTCTTTTTTTCGTTTTTAATGCCTGTCTGCCGACAGTCAGGTTAAAATTAAAAAGTCAAGGAAAGTAATCCTTCGACTTTAGTTACTACTCAAAAAAACAACTACCTCATTCAGGATTTCTCTTGATGAGGAATTTTAAAAAATCTAATAAACCATTCCAATTATTCATTACTACAAATATCTGAAAAAAATTTGAAAGTTGTTAGAACCAGAAGCCAAAACTAAACCATACATATCCTTTTGGCAATTCGGGCGACCAAGAGTATTTTAACTCAATTGGACCTAATATGGTTTCGAATCCATAACCAACAGCATAACCTGTATAAGTAGGCGCAGACAGCCAATCACTCGTGCTAAATAATTTATTTTTTGCATTTGCAAAATTGGCGGATGCATTCACATGGTGTTTTTTATAAAATTCTACATCCACTGTTGCTAATGTTTTAATATAACTATCGGCTGCAATACTGATAAAATCATAACCATAAAAATGTTTAAAATTGTTGATTGTATTAAATCCGTATCCTCCCAAAACAAAATCTAAAAAATGAACACTTTGCTCTCCTATGGCAGCACCAGCTTCGGTTTGTAATTTAAAGTTTAACCTTTTGAAAAAAGTTCTTGTAATTCCGGCGTCGAATTTAACAATTGTAAACCTATTGAATTGATCGGTATAATCCGTTGAATACAAAAACGATTGTACGTCGCCATTGAAAGACCATCCTTTTTTAGGGAAATATTTATTATCGTACGAATCGTATTTCAAATAACCAAACAAACTGAAATAATCGCTGTTTTCAAAAATAGGATTGGTGCTTTCTAGTGTTTTTGATTTGATTTTTAAATGCTTTAATTCGGCTCCGGCTCCGATAAGGAATTTTTGCACAAAAATAGTTTGCACGTACGCTTGATTTGTAAAGTCGGAGAAATCAACATTCAAGCTGTTAATATTGAGTTCCGAAAACAAATCGCCGTTGCTAAAATCGGTGGATATGTTTCTGTTGAATTGGTTATAACGCGATTTATAGCCAAAACTAAAATGAAATCCGTTGTCAATATAATAATCAAGATTGTATCTAAAATTATCACCTAATCCTATATCCAAAGACAAAACATCATTCCTAAAAAGCGATTTTTTTTGCGTTAAATTAACCAAAACCGCACTTTTATAAAGACCGTCATAATGCAATCCGAATTTTAAAAATGTACGGTTTGCATTTTCTGTTAAATGGATAACAAGGTCATCTTTTCCATTATTTTCTTCCAACGAGTAGGCTATTCCGCTAAAATTTTGCGTTGAGTTAAGGTTGTTAATTCCGTTTTTTAAATCTTGATACGTGATAGTCGAACCTTCTTTAAAATTCAATTTTCCGATAACATACGAAGCGGTATAATCCTTAATTTCATTAACCGTTATGTTGTTTATTGTAAGTGTGTCGGTTTGATTTTTTTTCTCCTGAATTTTGTATTGCTCTTTAGAACTATACTGTTTTAATTGCTCGTACACTGCAAATGCCGCTTCTTCTCCTTTTCTAATGATTTCTTTTCCTTGATCAAAAGAAATAACGGTATAATCTGAAATGTCTGGTTTTAAATAAATAGTCGTTTTGGTGACTTTGTCTTTCATACTTTCAATCATTTGAAGATTGGAAATCTGAACTAAAATCCGAGTGGCTTCTTTAAGTGATTTTCTGTCTTTTAAATCGTCTTGAACGTCAACGCCAATAATGATATCCGCACCCATTTTTCTAACTTCCTCCACAGGATAATTATTCGAAACGCCTCCATCAACCAGAAGTTTTCCGTCGAGTTCTATAGGCGAAAAAAGTGTT
>JAZKGN010000101.1:0-5247 GCA_040385945.1 Bacteroidota bacterium | reverse complement strand
TTGGAGAATTTTTTAAAAAACAACAAATACAACTACATTTCATTAGCTGATTCTAACTATGAAGTAAATGGTAGAAACAATCTTTTTCGAATGAATAACGGCTTCAAATTGACGCTTTCCTCAACAGACCAATTGAAAAAAATCGCGAATGAAATAAAAGAAATGTCTAAAGTAAGCGGTACCATTTCAAAAATCAATTACGAAAACCAATCGGCTCACGACGAAGAATTGCTGAAAAAACTAATCGAAAAAGGAAAAGCCAAGGCACAAACTATTGCCAAACTTTCCAATCTGACGTTGGGGAAAATAATAGAGCTCAAAGAAGTAAAAGAAGTAGAAAATGCCAATTTCAACTTTATGGACATGATTATGAAATTAGACAGAAGAAAAACCTTTAGTATGGCTTCCGACATTCAAAATTCAAGTTACAGTAAGGCATTGGTTATTAAGTTTGCGGCTAATTAGTATCAAATAAATTATAAAAAATCCCTTTCGTTATTCGAAAGGGATTTTTTTATTTCTGTCATTGACTTTACAACTTATATTCCTTTCAACTCTTGAATAAAAGAGTCAATCTCTTCTTTGGTGTTGTAATGGCTGAATGAAATACGCAAGCTCGGTTTTTTAATATCTTCAGCTGCTAGCATTTCGGCTAACACATGAGAGGGTTTCGGACTTCCACTTTGGCAAGCACTTCCTCTCGAAACGGCAATTCCTTTCATATCCAAATTGAATAAAATCATCGCGGTTTTGTCTTCTGAAAAAGGCAACAATACATTTACAATATTGTAGAACGTGTCTTCACCATTGAATTTAATCTCCGAAAACTGACTTTGCAATTGGGTCATGCAATAGTTTTTCAAATCGGCAATATAATTTCTTTCTGTTTCTAAATTTTGATACGCCAATTCTAATGCCTTAGTCATACCAACTACTTGATGAATGGCTTCGGTGCCGGCACGCAATCCTTTTTCTTGTTCACCACCAAAAAGCATCGGTTGCAACACAATGCCCTTTTTCACATACGCAAATCCAACACCTTTTGGACCGTGGAATTTATGCGCACTGGCTACGATAAAATCAACTTCCAGTTCGTGTAAATTAAACTCCGTTTTACCAACCGATTGCACCGTATCACAATGAAAAAGGGCGTTGTGTTGATGGCAAATGCGTCCGACTTTAGCGATGTCTAACACCGTTCCGATTTCGTTATTGACATGCATCAACGAAACTAAGGTTTTGGTTGGTTTGGAAAGCAAAGTGACCAAATGCGATACATCAATACTTCCATTGGGAAGGATGTTTACATAATCGACTTCAATACCAAAAGTAGCCTGTAACTGTTTTACCGTGTACAAAGTCGCATGATGCTCTATTTTACTAGTAATAATTCTTTCAACTTTTAAATCGGTTATCGCATTTCTAAGAATCCAATTGGATGCTTCGGTAGCATTGGCTGTAAAAATGATTTCTTGAGCCGAACAACCTAATAATTTGGCGATGCTTTTTCTAGACGTTTCTAACTCTGTTTTGGCACTTCTTCCAAAACTGTGTGACGACGATGCGTTTCCGTAATTATTTTGTAAAACTCGAATCATTTCCTGAATGACTTCAGGTCGAATGGCGGTTGTTGCAGCGTTATCGAGGTATATTTTTTCCATGGTGCAAATATAAAATACTTCGTTAATTAAATTGTAAATTGGACGATTAATGCGCAAAATTTCTATTTTTGTTTGAAATACTTTAAAAATGAAACCGAAGGTTCACGAACACAAAAAAAAATATATAATGGTGAGTAAAAGAATTATTGGATTGCTGTCGTTGGTTTTGCTTTTTAATAGCTGTGATGATGGTGAAGTAACTGTTCAAACTATTGAATTTCCTAGTACTACAGTTGTAAAATGCGGATTAAACGATGTGTATTACAAATTAAACGGTAGTGAAATCTTAGCAGTAGAAATGCCTGCCAATCAAAATGCTTTTATCAACGAGCCTACTCCAATTGGAGTACCAAGACCTATTACTTTAAGCGCAACAAATCGTGTGGTGTATCGATCGTATGACGGAACTGTTGCTTTGGGTAACATTTGCTCGACAATACCTGCTACGTCTCCGAATGTTGTGGAAGAATGGACAGCCACCTCTGGAAGAATGGAAGTTATAACTACTGCTGTTTACACAACAAATCCTACTACAAACGCTACGAGGATTGACAAATACAACCACAATATTGTTTTTAAAGACATTTCATTTAACAAACCAAGCGGTGTACAAGTGTATGAAACGTTCCCATTTGGAAATTACCAAACCGAAGCTAGCGATACGCCTTTTGGATTTAATGGAGATAACGCTCAGAAATGTCCTTCTACTAACTTGATTTATAACTATAGCGGAATAGAAGCCTTAACTTTAGACATCGCACCAACCTTGTATCCAAATGTAGTGGGAACACAAACAGGATTGATAAGTGCCACCAATAAAGTAACGTACAAACTATTTACAAGTGCTTTAAATGCCAGTTATTTTTGTACCACTCCAACGCCAGCTACTCCGGTTCTCGACCAAGAATGGAATGCTGTTGATGGTGTAACCAATGTAAGTGGAATAATTGAAGTGATTACAACCACAGAAACGGCATCAACTTATAGGCATTTCATCCATTTAAAAAACGTGACTTTCAAAAAAGGAAACAGCACTTTTTATTTGGGTGATGATTATTTGTACGGCAGTTTTGTGACACCATAAAACTACTTTACAATTAAAAAATCCTGTTCTACAAATTGTAGAACAGGATTTTTTTATGCTTTCAATTGAGGTTTATTTTACATTTTGCTTAAAATAAATAGCCGTTGCACCCAATCCGTATTTTTGATAATTGGCATTTTGAAACGAAATTTGCTCGTAATTTTTGAGCATAAAATCCAATTCCGATTTCAGAATTCCTTCACCAACACCATGTATAAAAACAATGTTCGGAATGCGATTTCGAATGGCAAAATCGACATGTCTTTTTGCGGTTTCCAATTGCAAAGTGAGGATGTCATAATTGCTCATTCCTTTAAAATTATTCACCAATTTTTCGATGTGCAAATCAAATTCGGGAACGCCTCTTTCAACTTTTTCAAACTTTTTTTGAGCTTCCATTTGCTTTCTGGAAGGTTGTAAGTCGTTATTTTTTTTAAGTAAAGCTTCACTTCTGTTAAAATTATTTAAATCGCTGGTATTATTTATTTTAACCAATTCGTTGACAAAATAAGTCATCGGAAAACCGTCCTCAGTTTCTATAGTAATCTCGTTGTTTTTGACGCTTACCACTACTCCATTAATCGCTTCGTCCAAAACCGAAACTTTGTCGCCAATATTAAATTGTTGTGTCGTCATCTTCTTGATTTTTACTTGGTGTGTTTGCACTTAATTTCATCATTCCAAACATAAAAATTGCCACTGCGATTACAGTGATAAATACGTTTGGTTTTTCACTTTCTTGATTGTAAAAAGCAATTAAAAAAGCAACCAACATTAAAGGGAAAATAATTTTTTTCATCTACAGAGATTTGTTTTCAAAAATAGAAAACTTTACTCAGTTAACTTGGAATTAAAATTTTATTTGTAAAATTGTAAAAAGAAAAAAAATGGCATTTGAAGATTTTATGATTCCGTGTATGAACAAACAACTCTTCGGAGTAGATTGTTTGGGTTGCGGTACTCAAAGAGCTTTGCTACTCGTTTTAAAAGGCGATTTTGTTGCTGCGTTTCATATGTTTCCTGCCATTTATACCACACTTATTTTCTTTGCTTTTTAAGGACTGCATTTTATAGACAAATCGAGAAACTATCAAAAAATCATTATCGGGTTAGCCATTGTTAACGCTATAATTATGATTGCATCCTACTTTTATAAATTAACCCATTAACAACTAAATACTATTTTATGGAAGACTCAAACTTTAACGAATTAACAAATCAAAAATTACCCAATGCTACTGCGGTGCTTATTTTAGGAATACTGTCTATTGTAACGTGTTGTTGCTACGGAATAGTAGGCTTAATTTTAGGCATAATCGCCTTGGTTTTAGCCAAAAAAGATATGGCGCTTTACAATACCAATCCGCAAGGGTATAGCAATTATTCTAACTTAAACATTGGTAGAATTTTAGCTATCATCGGAATTGTATTAAGCGTTCTTTATTTAATCATGACCATTTGGATGTTTGCTACATTTGGAATGGAAGGCATGCAAGACCAAGAATTGATGCAACAAAGAATTAGAGAAATGATGGGACAATAGTTCCAATTATCATAAAAAACAAAATCCGCCTCGTACTAAACTTGGCGGATTTTTTATTTAACTATTTTGCTGTTATTTTTCAAATTGTTTCAAAGTTGAAATGATAATCGACACACAATCTAACAATTGCTCTTCGTTCATCACCAACGGTGGCGCAAAACGAATAATATTGCCATGTGTTGGTTTGGCTAGCAAACCATTATCGCGCAACGCCATACAGATATTCCACGCGGTATCACTTTCTTCGGTGTCGTTAATTACGATAGCGTTCAACAAGCCTTTTCCGCGAACCAATGTAGCGATATTGGATGTTTTTACAAACTCGCCTATTTTTTCTCTGAAGATGATTCCCAAACGCTCTGCATTCTCAGCTAAGTTTTCATCCTTAACCACTTCCAAAGCCGCAATTGCAACAGCTGCAGCCACTGGATTTCCTCCAAAAGTAGAACCGTGTTGTCCTGGTTTGATTACATTCATAATCGCATCATTAGCCAAAACTGCCGAAACTGGATAGGCACCACCAGAAATCGCTTTTCCTAAAATTAAAATATCAGGTTGCACGTTTTCGTGATGCACGGCCAATAATTTACCCGTACGCGCTATTCCGGTTTGCACTTCATCAGCAATAAACAATACGTTATTGGCTGCACACAATGCTCCCGCTTTCGCTAAATAACCATCGTTTGGCACATAGACTCCAGCTTCTCCTTGAATGGGTTCTACTAGAAAACCTGCGATGTTTGCAGACGATTTAAGCACCGTTTCCAAAGCTTCTATGTCGTTGTAAGGTATTTTAATAAATCCCGCCGTATACGGTCCGAAATTCTTTCTGGCATTTTCGTCATTAGAAAACGAAATAATAGTAGTCGTTCTTCCGTGAAAATTGCCTTCACAAACAATAATTTGTGCTTCATTTTCAGGAATTCCTTTTTTCTCATACGCCCATTTTCTACACAATT
>JAZKGN010000100.1:0-7736 GCA_040385945.1 Bacteroidota bacterium | reverse complement strand
AGGGACACGAGGCTGCAAGCCGACTGACCGGAGGTAAACGCCATAAAAAAAACCTGCCATTGCTGACAGGTTTACTATATAAAAATCGTATAATTACTTCGCAATATTCACAGCTCTCGTTTCTCTAATCACTGTGATTTTCACCTGACCTGGATAAGTCATTTCGGTTTGAATTTTTTGAGAGATTTCGAATGATAAATTCGATGCCATATCGTCGCTTACTTTTTCACTTTCTACAATCACACGCAATTCACGACCTGCTTGAATCGCATAGGCGTTTTTAACACCGTTGAATCCGAAAGCGATATCTTCTAGATCTTTCAAACGCTGAATGTACGAATCCAACACCTGACGACGCGCGCCTGGACGAGCACCAGAAATAGCATCACACACCTGAATGATAGGCGAAATCAAATATTTCATTTCTACTTCATCGTGGTGGGCACCAATCGCGTTACATACTTCTTCTTTTTCACCGTATTTTTCAGCCCATTGCATTCCGAGTAATGCGTGAGGTAAATCGCTTTCAGCATCAGGAACTTTACCAATATCGTGAAGTAAACCAGCACGTTTGGCGAGTTTTACATTCAATCCCAATTCGGCTGCCATGATTCCGCAAAGTTTAGAAACCTCGCGTGAGTGTTGCAATAAGTTTTGTCCGTAAGACGAACGGTATTTCATACGACCTACGATTTTAATCAATTCAGGATGTAAACCGTGAATTCCTAAATCGATTACGGTACGTTTACCTACTTCGATAATTTCTTCGTCGATTTGTTTGGTAGTTTTCGCCACTACTTCTTCAATACGAGCTGGGTGAATTCGTCCGTCAGTTACCAATTTATGTAATGCCAAACGAGCAATTTCTCTACGAACCGGATCAAAACAAGAAAGGATGATTGCTTCTGGTGTATCGTCAACGATGATTTCAACTCCAGTTGCTGCTTCAAGCGCACGAATGTTTCGCCCTTCACGACCGATAATTCTTCCTTTTACATCGTCAGATTCGATGTTGAAAACCGACACGCAATTTTCAACTGCTTCTTCTGTACCGACACGTTGTATCGTACTGATGATGATTTTTTTAGCTTCTTGTTGTGCGGTAAGTTTCGCTTCTTCAATAGTATCTTGAATGTGCGACATTGCTTTGGTTTTGGCTTCAGCTTTTAGGCTTTCTACCAATTGTTCTTTAGCATCTTCCGCAGAAAGTCCAGAAATCACTTCCAGCTGTTCTACTTGACTTTTGTGCATTTTCTCTACTTCTTGGTACTTTTTATCAAGTACTTCTAATTTGCTTGTATATTCGGTAGTTTTAGCTTCAAAATCGTCGTTGATTTTCTTTGCTTTGGCTAATTCGCTAGATACTTGAGATTCTTTGTCTCGTGTTCTTTTTTCGGTTTCGGCGATGCGTTTGTCTTTGTTTAGAATCTCTTGTTCGTGTTCTGCTTTTAATTCAAGGAATTTTTCTTTTGCTTGAAGTAATTTGTCTTTTTTAATGTTTTCAGATTCTAAATTGGCGTCTTTTAAAATAGACGCTGCTTCTTTCTTTGCATTTTTAATCATGTTGGAAACGTTGCTTTTTTCAAGGAATTTTGCAATGGCAAAACCTCCGGCAACTCCTCCTAATACTGCAAAAATTATCAATAATGTTGTACTCATAGTTGGGTTAAATTTATATATAAAAAAGCCTACATTAATTGCTTGAATAAACTCGAAAGGACAAGTTTTGAGCTAACCCGCTGTTCAAGTTTCCCTAGTAAATTAAGGGCATACTATAGTAGCGGCGATTTACTCATTTTAATTTGTTAGTGTTGAGTTTACCAAATGTGAACTAATGTAGGCAGTATTTTAGTCTTGTGTAAGAACGTAATTATTTAGAGAGATATTGCTCTAATAAATCATTTATTTTTGATAATCTATCGATGGTTTCTGTGCCATCAATTGATTTGTCCAATTGCTTTTGTTCTAATTGTGATGCAAATTGTAAAGCGCACATGGCCAAAACATCTTGCTTATCACGAACAGCGTAATTTTCTTCATATTGCTTAATCATAGCATCAATTTTTTTGGAAGCACTTCGCAGTCCTTCTTCTTGTGACGGGTTTACCGTTAATGGGTAAACTCTGTCTGCAATTGATATTTTAATTTTAAGCTTTTCGTCCATATTTTTAATCTGCTAGCTGTGCTATGCAGTAATCAATTTCGCGAATTAATGAATTTATTTTAAGCTTTGTATCTCGTTTGTAATCTTCACTGCCGAGTAATGAATTGGTGATTTTGAGTGTTTCGTAATCCTTCTTAAGTGTTTCCACCACTTGCGATTGATTGTTTACATTCGTTGCAGCGTATTTTAATTGGTGTTGTAATTCTTGATTCTTTTCTTCCAAACTTTTTATTTTACTAATAAGTTTTTCGATTCTACTTTCAAGAGTATCAATTATTTCTGCAATTTCACTCATGTATTACTTTATTCATTACTTAATGTACAAATTTATAATTCCAAATCAATTAAAGCAATTTTTTGACAGAAAAAAAATAGTTAATTTTACATTTCTACTCTAAGGCTATGTATAGTAGCGTTTTACTAAAAACAAATTTATATTTATAATAGCAATTCTAAAGTTTTTTATATTTTAGCACTCGAGGCTAGTGCGCTAAGCTATGGCCGAACTGAACGTAGTTAAAAAACCATCCAAATGAAATATACTCCTTTTTTACTTCTTTTTTACGCCTTTGTCACTGCACAGAATAATTATCCAAAAGACTATTTCGGACCACCATTAGATATTGCCATGCAACTGTCTGGGAATTTCGGTGAATTGCGTCCGAATCATTTTCATGCAGGTTTTGACTTTAAAACCAATCAAAAAGAAGGATTAAATGTGTATGCTGCTGGAGATGGCTATGTTTCTAGAATAAAGATTTCGAATGCTGGTTACGGGAAAGCCATTTACATCACGCATCCCAATGGCTATACCACGGTTTACGGACATTTAAAAACTACAATGGGACCGATTCAGGATTTGATTATTGCGGCCCAATACAAAGAAGAATCGTATGAAGTCGAAATTTATCTTAAGCCTGATGAATTGCAAGTTAAGAAAGGCGACATCATTGCATTGTCTGGAAATACTGGCGGTTCAGAAGGACCACATTTGCATTTTGAGTTCCGCGATACCAAAACAGAAAAAGTGATTAACCCTCTGTTTTTTGGGTTTGATAAATTCCTTACAGATACAAAAAAGCCTGTAATTTCGAGTTTGGTTGTGTTTCCAATTGATGAGACTACCGTTGTCAATCAATCGCAGCGACCTATAAATTTGAATTTGTCATTGCAAGCCGATGGTACTTTTTTATCAGAAAAAGTGATGGCAAACGGAAGAATCGGTTTCGGAATCAACAGCAGCGATTACGACAATGTTTCGTACAATGCCAACGGCGTTTACAAAGTACAAGAATTGGCCAATGGCAAACCTATATTTGGCTATAAGTTTGATGAACTGGTATTCGACGAAGGTCGTTATATCAACTATTTTATTGATTTTAATCGCTATAAAAAAACACACCAACGGATTCAAAAATTGTTCATGAAAAACAATTATGCGTGGAGTAATATCAACGTAAATGTCGATAACGGAATCATTGATGTGGTTCCGAATTTTACTCAAATCAACCGCATTGAAGTGTCTGATTATTTCGAAAATAAAACGGTCATTTCCATTCCGATTGAGTATGCCACTCAAAAAGCCATTGTTATATCCGACATTAAAAAAACACCTTACTTAATCAAGTATAACAAAGACAGCAATTTTGAAAAAGACAACGTGTCGGTTTATTTTCCTGCCGGAACGTTTTATGAAGATTTTTATATGAACTTCGATGTAAAGCAAAACATGCTTTATTTGCACGACGATACGGTGCCAGCACATGCTAATTTTACCATTTCGTTTGTCGATACCAAAACGCCATCCGAAATGAAAAAGAAAATGTTTATTGCATCAGTGAGTGGAAAAAAATTCTATTACATTGCAACAAAACTTGAGGGCAATACGTTCTCTTGTAGAACAAGAACATTAGGGCAATTTACGTTGGTTAAAGATGTCATCGCTCCAAAAATAAGCATAGCAAAACCCATTCAAGACAAATGGATTACAGGACAAAAGAGTATAAATGTAACTATATCAGACGATTTATCCGGAATCAAAACCTACAATGGTTATCTAAATGGCAAATGGGTTTTGTTCGAATACGAATCGAAATTAAGACGACTAACGCACACTCTTGTTGACACCTTGCTCGTTGAAGGTAAAAATAATTTGAAAGTAGTTGTGACAGATAATGTAGGAAATTCTACTATCTTTGAAACGCAGTTTAATGTAAGTTTAAAAAAATAATAATTTGAAAACACATCCTTCTTTATACTTAATCTTATTTCTTTTTTTTACCAATTTAGTTATCGGACAAACGGCAACAGTAGCTGGAGTAATTTTAGACGAATTTAATAATCCGGTTGAGAATGTGAACGTGAGTTATCAAAACAGTTCCACTAAATCGGATGCAAAAGGGTTTTATACATTAACCGTTCCTGCTAATAAAAAAGTTGAAATTGTTTTTACTCATATTTCGTTAAACAAAGGAACAGCTATTTTAAATTTAGCACCCAACGAAAAGCACGAGTTGTATTTTAAAATGACTTCTACTTCAGAACAATTGACAGAAGTAACCATTGTAAATGATAAAAAAAGAGTACAAGGAATTGTAGCACTTACACCCGAATCGATAAAGAAAAACCCTAGTGCAATGCCCGGCGTTGAGAGTGTTTTAAAAACGTTTGGAAGTGTTAGTGGTAACGACGAATTGAGTTCGCAATACTCAGTTCGCGGTGGAAATTACGATGAAAATTTAGTCTACGTTAACGAAATTGAAGTCTACCGTCCTTTTTTAATTCGCTCCGGACAACAAGAAGGTTTGAGTTTTACCAATACCGATATGGTGCAGAATGTCGATTTTTCTGCTGGTGGATTTCAAGCAAAATATGGCGATAAATTGTCGTCTGTTTTGGATATTACGTATCGAAAACCAACGCGTTTTGGCGCTGCTTTTGAAGCCAGTTTTTTAGGTGGAAGTTTAACAGTTGATCTGGTTTCTAAAAATAGAAAATGGACATCGATTACTGGAGTTCGTTACCGCGATAATTCGCTTTTGGTGAACAGTAAAGAAACCGAATCGAATTTCCGACCAACATTTGCCGATGTGCAAACCATTGTAAATTTCAATCCGAATGCAAAATGGCAGTTTAGTTTCCTAGGTAATATTTCACAGAATATTTACAATTACGAACCGTTGTCGCGTCAGACTAATTTCGGAACCATAAGCGATCCAATTGCTTTGCAAATTGCTTACGAAGGACAAGAAAATGACAAATACAGAACTTTTTTCGGAGCCGTAAAATCAACTTACAACGCTTCTGAAAATGCAACTTATAAATTAATCACATCAGCCTATCATACCCAAGAGCAAGAGTATTTTGATATTGATGCTTCGTATTATTTGGGTGAAGTCGATACCAATATTGGTTCGGAAACTTTTGGAGATGTATCATTTAATCGTGCCATTGGTTCGCAATTGAATCACGCTCGAAATGATTTGGATGCTTTAATTTTTAATGCCGAAGTAAAAGGAAATAATTTTGCTAAGAAGAAATTCCAACTTGATTGGGGAGTAAAATATACCCATGAAGATATTCGCGACCGAATAGTAGAGTGGGAGGTAATTGATTCAGCTGGGTTTTCGTTAAATCCGCCAATTATCGATTTACCAGTTAATGATCAGCCGTACAATCCGTATGTTGGTCCGTTAGTGCCTTTTCAAAATGTACGTGCTTTGAATTTTGTAAAAATCGATCGATTGTCAGGGTATGCACAAGTGAGTACCAAAGCCGAATTTGGATCATCAATTTTATATATTAACGCCGGAGTTAGAGCACACAATTGGATGGTTTCTGGTGATAAAATTACCAATGCAACAAGCCAAACTGTTTTTTCGCCTCGAGCGCAATTTGCCTTTAAACCCAATTCGGATAAAAATTTATTGTTCCGATTTTCAACTGGATTTTATTACCAACCGCCATTTTATCGTGAGTTACGAGCGCAAGATGGTAGTGTAAATCCGAATGTGAAAGCGCAACAATCCATTCATTTTGTCGTCGGAAGTGATTATGGATTTACCATTGGAGAAGGTGATAGAGAGAAAAAATTTAAGTTTGTTGCCGAAGGGTTTTATAAAACCATGGACGACGTAAATACCTATACTTTGGAAAACGTCCGAATTCGTTACCGAGCCAACAACGACGCCACTGCTTATGCTTACGGATTTGATTGCCGATTGAATGGTGAATTTGTAAAAGGAACCGAATCGTGGTTTAGTTTTGGGTATTTGAAAACAGAAGAAAATCAAGATGGTAGAGGAATGATTGCACGTCCGACCGACCAACGTTTAAAATTCGGAATCCTTTTTCAAGATTATATGCCAAAATTACCAAGTGTAAAAATATACTTAAACTTGGTGTATAATACAGGTTTGCCAAGTGGGTCGCCATCGTATGCGGATGCCTATGCCTACCAAACTCGTTTGCGTGATTACCGTCGTGCGGATGTTGGATTTTCGTATGTATTTACCGAAAAAAATAACCAAAGAGCCGAAAGTCACTGGTTGAAAAAGTTCAATGATTTATCGTTAGGATTTGAAATTTTCAATATGTTCAACAATCAAAATGCCATAACCAATACTTGGGTTCGCGATGCGTATACTAAAAATCAATACGGAATTCCGAATTATTTAACGTCGCGTGTTTTTAATTTGAAATTGACGGCAAGATTGTAGCACAATTTTCACTATTTTTGAATACTAATTTTTTCAAAATGAAACATTCTATCCTCTATATCTTACTTTTTGCCTCAGTACTTTTTGTAAGTTGCAAGAAAGAAACCGAAAAGCCGAAAGTAATTTACGAAAACACTTCTAAACCAACAGCAGTAGTTGCTGCTGATACCAATAAAATTCTATTGGCAGATTTACCTGTTTTGATGGAAGGAACTTCGGTTTTATTGCATCCAATAGGCGAATTCAGTGTGACGGAAGGAAGTTCAAAAGTTAAATATTCGGGTTCTGGAAAGGACAATTTTGTAATTTCCAATTCGAGTGAATATGAAATTACAGGTTATTTGAGCAATTTTAAATTCCAACAAATCGGTTCTGATTCGTTATCAGTTTTAACCGACAAACCTGTTTTAATTGAGCGTGTAACGTATTTAAAAACCTTTGCAGACAAATCGAAAAAGCAATTGTTAGTGTACGTATTAGAAGACATGGATTCGAATAAAGACGGAAAATTAGACGCTGATGATATCAAAAATTTATACATCAGCGATATCAATGGTAAAAACTTCACCAAATTATCGGCCGATTTTCAAGAATTTATCGATTGGAATATCATCGAAGCTCAAAACCGATTGTATTTCAGAACCATTGAAGACATCAATAAAAATGGTGCTTTTGACAAAGACGATAACGTGCATTATCACTTTATAGATTTGCTTTCTAAAGACTGGAAAGTGGAAGAATACAAACCCATTTAATTCACAAACATTTCTTTACTTAAATACCCTATTTTTATTAGGTATATAGCCAAAATAATAAACACTATTAAAAGTAGTAAAAAGAATAAAAAGATATTG
>JAZKGN010000099.1:0-6301 GCA_040385945.1 Bacteroidota bacterium | reverse complement strand
TTTTTTAGCTTCTACATCCGAAATATAAACGGGAATTCCGAGTGTTTGTATGTAATTAGCAACCGTCGTTTTTCCGCTGCCTATTCCACCCGTTAAACCTATAATTTTTGTTTTTTGAATGGTAGGTTCTACTATTTTCTGAATAGGCGCTTTTAGTTTATCGATACCTTTCTTGTAGGATTTCTGAATGGAATTCTCAGATTCATCAGCAGTAATACTCGTTGCTTCTACTTTGTTTGTGATAACATTTATTGTAAAGAAGAGATTTGGAAATGCTTTCTCTGGCTTTTGACGTAAAATGAAAATTTTGAAGAACGATTGTAAGAAACCGAAGCCGTAGCCAACAAATTGCTTCCAAACGGCAACTATTGATAAAAATCCAATGATTGGATTTCGATTTTGAATACTTGAAACTATGAAAATAATGAAAAAATAAAGTACATAAAATTTTAGTGGCCAATCATTGAACGACCAATCAAAAAATATAAATAAAACCAATACAGAAGCAATTAAACCCAACATAAATAAGGTTGGAAACCAATAAGTAATTTTGCTGTATTGTGGATACCAATAGTTTAATATCGGGCGTGCTTTTCCAAATTTAGACACTTGCAAGCTGAATTTATCCCAATCTATTCTGCGTTTGTGGTATACAAATGCGTTAGAGAATAAGCGTGTTTTAAATCCCAATTTCCATAATCGAATGGTTAAATCCGGATCTTCGCCAGGATGAATATTTCCAAAACCATTCGACGCTTCAAAAGCTTTTTTTGAAATCCCCATGTTGAAACTCCGTGGTTGAAACTTATCAAGTTTTTCAGAGCCACCACGAATTCCGCCTGTAGTTAAGAATGAAGTCATCGCAAAATTAATCGCTTTCTGAATATTGGAAAACGATTTTAACGCTCTATCTGGACCTCCAAAACAATCGACATAATTAGACGTCAATTCCTTTTCAACTTCCGATAAATAATTCGCAGGAATAATACAATCCGAATCAAAAATGATAAAATAATCACCTTTGGCTTTTTGCATTCCGAAATTTCTAGAATCTCCTGGACCCGAATTGGGTTTGAAATAATATGAAATGGTAAGTTTATTAAGGTATTTCTGCACAACCTCTTGGCACGAAATGGACGAACCATCTTCTACAATTACGATTTCGAAATTGCTTTTATAATTGGACACCAACAAACTATCGAGAAGTTCTTTTATTTCTTCTGGGCGATTATAAACGGGAATTATTATGGAGAAATACATTCAGCAAAATTTTAACAAATATACTAAATTCTAAAAAAGAAAAGTCCCGCAAAAAACGGGACTTTATTACTTATATATAAACAATCAATTGTAGTTACTTATTCTTTAATACTGGCAATTGGCACCATTTCGTTGGTATCTGCTTGATAGTCTATTCCATCAAATCCAAATCCGAAAAGGTGATGAAAATCACTCCTGTAGCCTTCCAAATCACCAATTTCTGGTAGTGATTCTGTGGTAGCTTCCAACCATAATTTGGCTACTTGTTCTTGAACGTCGTCTCTCATTTCCCAATCGTCAATTCGAATTCTACCTTTGTCATCAACTGGAATTGTAGCATCACTTCGATACAATCGGTCGTTATACAAACGTTGCATTTGTTCAATACAACCTTCGTGAATACCTTCTGCTTTCATGATTTTATACAATAACGAAATATACAATGGAATAACCGGAATAGCCGAACTTGCTTGTGTAACTAAGGCTTTATTAACCGAAACATAGGCTTTTCCTCCAATTTCTTGCAAACTATCTGAGATTTCAAAAGCCGTGGCTTCCAAATGATCTTTTGCCTTTCCGATGGTTCCTTTTCTGTAAACCGCTTCTGTTAATGAAGGTCCGATATACGAATACGCCACCGTCATTGCTCCTGGAGCTAATAAATTTTCTTTTTTCAAGGCATCCATCCACATAGCCCAATCTTCACCACCCATGACAGCCACAGTGTTTTCAATATCATCGCCACTACATGGTTCGATAGAAATTTCAGACACTTTACCCGAATGAAAATCTACTGTTTTATTGGTATACGTTCCTCCAATTGGTTTTAAAACCGAACGATGCAAAACACCTGTAACAGGATGCAAACGCACTGGAGAAGCCAAACTATAAATTACTAGATCTACCTGACCTAAATCTTTTTTTATTAAATCGATGGTTTGCTGCTTGATTTCAGTTGAAAACGCATCGCCATTGATACTTTTTGCATACAAACCTGCTTTGTTGGCTTCGCTTTCAAAAGCGGCCGAATTGTACCAACCCGGAGAAGCTGTTTTGCCTTCGCTAGCTGGTTTTTCAAAAAATACACCGATGGTTGCTGCACCAGAACCAAAAGCACTTGTAATTCTCGATGCCAATCCGAAACCTGTCGAAGCACCAATAACCAGCACTTTTTTTGCGCCGTTTATAGCACCTTTCGATTGTATGTAAGCGATTTGATTTTTTACATTTTGTTCACATCCTTTTGGTTGAGAAGTCAAACAAATAAATCCTCTCATTCTAGGCTCTATAATCATAAGTAAAAGATTTGTAGTTAGTTAGTTTTATACTATTGCTATGCAATTTATACGAACAAATGTAACGGATTTTTTTTAGTTTAACAAAGCCTTCGCGTGAATTAAAGCAGATTCAGAAATCGTTGCTCCAGATAGCATTTGAGCAATTTCTGTAACACGTTCGTCTGATGTCAACAGTTTTAATTCCGATTGCGTTTGGTTGTCTTTGATGAATTTATAGACTTTGAATTGCGATTTTCCTTTGGCTGCAATTTGTGGTAAATGAGTAATGGCAAGTACTTGCATGTTTGTACTCATTTCCTTCATGATTTCGCCCATTTTATGAGCAATTTCACCTGAAACACCTGTGTCAATTTCATCAAATATTATTGTCGGAAGATTCGAATACTGTGATAAAATAGCTTTTACAGCCAACATGATACGCGACATTTCTCCACCCGAAGCGACCTTTTTTAAGAGTCCGAAATTAGAACCTTTGTTCGCCGAAAAAAGAAATTGCAGTTCGTCTTTTCCATTGGTAAAGTAAGTATCTTTTGCCAACAATTGAATATCAAAACGAGCATTGTTCATGCCTAATTGCTCTAAAATACTCGTTAGTTTTTGAGTTAAAACCGGAATGGCTACTGTCCTATTTTGGTGAATTTTGGAAGCAATAGTATTTAAATTTTGCTCCAATTCTGTAATAGCTTTTTCTAAAGTTGCTATTTCAGATTCGAGTGTGCTAACCGAAACGACTTTATTATCTAAATCGTTTTGGATTTCGAGTAATTCATCTACTGTAGTGACCTGATGCTTTTTTTGCAAAGCATACATCAATTGCAGTTTTTGATTGATGAGTTCTAATTCTTCTGGATTGGAAAACAACTTTTCTGAAACTTGCAACAGTTCCTTTTCGATGTCATCTGTTTCGATAACGATACTTGTAATTCGTTCGTATAATGAATTGAATTCTTCTGAATAAACAGCTATTTTTTGTAAAGAGAGTTTGATTTCTTTCAAACCATTTAAAATACCAAACTGTTCATCATTGACTAATGCAATCGATTTTTGGCAGTTTTCTTTTATGAATTCAACATTATTTAGTGTTTCATATTGCGACTCGAGTGCTTCTTGATCACCCGATTTAAGGTTAGCAGTAAGTAATTCGTCCAATAAAAAAGTATTATACTCTTGTTCTTTTAAAACACTTTGTAGTAGTTCTTTTTTAGTGTTTATTTCCGATTTGGATTTTTTGTAAGTTGCAAGTTTATCAGAATAATTAGCAATCAAATCAAAATTAGAAGCAATCGCATCGATAATTTGAAATTGCACGCCATCATCGGAAAGTTCCTGTGTTTGGTGTTGCGAATGAATATCAATTAAATACGCACTCAAATCTTGTAATTCCTGAAGATTTACTGGAGTGTCGTTAATAAAAGCACGTGATTTTCCGGAAGGCAAAATCTCTCTACGAATGATAGTTTCATCTTCATAATCCAAATCATTTGCTACAAAAAAAGGTTGTAGATTGTAATTTTTGACCGCAAAATGCGCTTCAATAATGCACTTTTCGTCTTTGTTTTTTAATGACGTTAAATCGGCTCTCTTTCCTAAAACCAAACCCAAAGCACCTAAAAGTATCGATTTTCCTGCTCCGGTTTCACCTGTAAGAGTAGAAAATCCATCAGAAAATTGGACTGATAGTTTTTCAATCAATGCAAAATTTTCGATGGATAATGATGTAATCATGAAAGTGATAAAGATTTAATTCAGGATTAAAGCTTTATTTGTGACCATTTCATAGAATTTGTAGGTGATATTCTACCTAATTTATCTAACAAATCGGTTAAAGGAATGGATGGACCGCCAGAAAAAATAGAAACAATTTCGTCGGCTTTCGCATCAAAAAACACTCTTGTTAAAAAAGCATTTGGACGGTTTGAATTCAATTCTGATAACGTATTTATCGAATTAATAATCGCTTCTTTAGACGATTTTAAATCGTTTGTCATTTCGTCCAATCCATTAAAATGATAGCTAAACATAGCGTCTCTGTATGGCTTAAATGTTGGCGATAATATGTCATTCACTAAATAATAGCGGTTTTGTTTTTTTTCTGTTTGTGCCCAACCTTTTGCGCCTCCGGGCAGAGCTAAATTCACAATATCTTGAGCAATTACAAAATAAGGTGTTCCGCTGTCTGGTTCAAAAGTTTCTGCATCTGAACCCAAAATCATGTAGGCATAATAAGACATAACAGAAATTAAATTCGAATCGTAACTGTTGGGATTGTAGGTAATATTTTCAAATTCGATATACGAAAAATTAAAATCTTTATCGTTAATATTTAGAACCGGAGAAGAATAACTTGAGTTGAAAATTGTTCGCGACGATTGCACTTGAATACTCGCTTCAAATTGATTGTTATCAGCTCCATTAATAGTAATAAACACGGAGCAAAGTATCTTTTCATTAGGCTTGAAAGCCTTTTCTGTCCAAGTAGTTTTATTCATGAAATCATTGAGTGACTTTTCAAGATTTTTAAAAATTTGATTGTTAGTTGACGCCACCTTATCAGAATTGACAGTCACTTTGCAATTTAACTCCTGACTTTGAACAAAAGCTATACTTAGCAATGAAATAAGTATGAAAAATTTACGCATGGTAATGTTGTATTACTTTGTTTATAATGTCGTTTGCTACTTCTTCTTTCGATTTAAGTTCCATTGGTTCGATTACAAAATCTTTATCAATGAATGTAATTTTGTTGGTAGGCTTTCCAAAACCTGCACCTGAATCGTTAAGTGAATTTAAAACAATCAAATTTAGGTTTTTTTTCTGAATTTTCAACTTGGCATTTTCAATTTCATTTTCGGTTTCTAAGGCAAAGCCAATCAAAAACTGATTTTTCTTTATCGCTCCTAAGGATGCCAATATATCTTTCGTTTTTTCTAATTCGATTGTCAGACTTGCATCACTCTTTTTTATTTTTTGAGTGGCTACTTCTTTTGGTTTGTAATCGGCAACAGCTGCGGCTGCAATGGCTACGTCAACATCAGAAAAATAAGCGTGACAGGCTTCATACATTTCTTGAGCTGAAACTACACTAACTACTTTTATAGCATCATTTTTAACATTCAAATGAGTTGGTCCCGAAATTAAAATAACATCTGCTCCCAAATTTGCTGCACTGTTAGCAATGTCATAACCCATTTTTCCTGAAGAATGATTTCCTATAAAACGCACAGGATCTATAGATTCGTATGTTGGTCCGGCAGTTATAAGTATTTTTTTTCCTTTTAGAGGCAATTTACTTTCCAAATCTGCTTCTAAAAAGGCAATAATGTTTTCGGGTTCGGCCATTCGACCTTCTCCAGAAAGTCCGCTCGCCAATTCACCTGATTCAGCTGGAATTATAGTATTTCCAAACATTTTCAACGCTTCAAAACTAGCTAAAGTGGAAGGATGTTTGTACATATCCAAATCCATTGCAGGCGCAAAGTAAACAGGACATTTTGCTGATAAATAAGTAGCGATTAACAAGTTGTCGCAATTGCCATTTGCCATTTTAGACAAGGTATTAGCAGTTGCTGGAGCAATAACCATCAAATCGGCCCAAAGTCCTAATTCGACATGATTGTTCCATTGTGCTTCGGCATCGTCTTCGTTGAAAAAAGTAGAATGAACTGGATTTTTGGAGAGTGTGGATAACGTTAACGGTGTTACAAAATCCTTAGAAGCAGGTGTCATTATCACTTGGACATGTG
>JAZKGN010000098.1:0-3294 GCA_040385945.1 Bacteroidota bacterium | reverse complement strand
TTGAAAATACACTTAAAAGTATTCTCAATCAAACGTTTACCGATTATGAAGTGGTACTTATTGACGATTGTTCTACAGATGAAAGTGTAACCGTAATTCAACCGTATTTATCCGATACCATTCGTGTGGTTTCGCATTCAAAAAACAGTGGTTTATCGGCTGCTAGAAATACCGGAATCCGAAATGCAACAGCACAATTCGTTACTTTTTTAGATGCCGACGATACTTGGGAACCAACCATTTTAGACTCTTTTCATAAAATGATACAACAATTTTCTGGCGAAGCTATTTTTGCAACCAACTACCAAGAAGTGTATCCAAATGGTTTGATTCGCTTGCCTAAAAACAATACATCCGATTTAAAACAAGGAGAAATTACTTTAATCACCGACTTTTTCAAACGCAACAAACAACAAGGTTTTTTTATTCATTCCGGAATATGTTTCGATAAAAAAGTATTTGAAACTGTCGGATTTTATGATGAAACCATTGATTTTGCAGAAGATTTGGATTTTAATATCCGAGCATTTAATCGTTATAATTTGGTGTTTGACAACAGTAGGTTGGTCAATTATACCATGTATTCTGAGAACCAATTGACCAACACGAGTATTTTGGGAAAAACGCTGCCCAACTACGACCAATACGAAGTGTTAGCAAAAGAAAATTCGGACCTAAAAGCATATTTGGATTTTGAACGTTATGTGATTGCAAAACATCTAAAAACAGATGGAGACACATCTAAATACAAAGAAATTGTTCGAAAAATAAACCCAGAAAATTTAAATACAAAGCAACAATTATTACTAAAATTACCTGTTTTTGTATTGTATGGTATTCAAAGGATAAAAAGTTACTTGCTCAGAAAAGGTATTCGGATTAGCAGTTACAACTGATTCACATACGTCAAATAATCGGCGTATTCTCTGATATAATCAGCTTCATCAAAAACATCAGAAACGACCACCAAACAAACCGAACCAGAAGAAAAGTTTTCCAATTCACGCCACACATTGGTTTTAATAAGTAAGCCTTTATCGGGTTTATTTAGGGTAACGGTTTGGGTAGTTTTTCCATCTTTTAAAATTACATCAAAACTTCCGGAAAGCGCAAGCAACAAGTCCATTTGGTCTTTATGAGCATGACCACCGCGTTTGGCTGAACTTGGCACATCGTACAAATAATACACGCGTTTGATTTCGAAAGGAACAACGTCCTTTTCAATAATGGCGAGATTTCCTCTGTAATCTTCTACTTTGGGTAAGTTTATAATTTCGATATTCATGTATTCGATTTAAAAAGTGCTATCCATTGCGCGCCGATTTTGTCTAACGAAAAGGCTTCAACACTTGTTTTTGCATTTTGCTTGCAATGTAAGTAAAAATTGGTATCAGAAATCATCTTATTCATCGCCAAAATCAATTTGTCAAAATTTTGATTCTCGACCAAAATACCGTTTTCATTATTGATGATTATTTCACTCGGTCCTGAAAAGCAATCGAAAGCCACAACTGGAGTTTCACAGGCTAATGATTCGATTAAAGCTGACGGAAATCCTTCATTTTTACTACATAAAACGACAAACTTGGCGTTTTTCATATACTCATAAGGCTTTTTAATTTTTCCTTTGAAAAGAATTTTATCAGACAATCCGAGCTTTTTTACCTTATTCTCATACGATTTTCTCAATGTACCATCACCTAGAAAAATCAGTTGGATACTTTTTCCTGGCAAGTCTGATTGCGCGTAACTTTCAATTAATTGGTCAAATTGTTTTACCTGATCGTTCATTCGTCCGACCGCCAAAATAAAATCGGATTTTTTTTCAAAAGCAACAACAGGTTTTTTTCCTATTGTTTCAAAATCGATAGGATTGTAGATGGTTTGCAATTGGGTATAGGTATAATCAATGCGGACTTTTTCTTCGATTTTTTTAGAAACGGTAACTATTTTAATGGCTTTTGAATAAATGGTATTTGCCAAATAGTTGCTTTTCGGAAAATACAAATTGGTCATATAACTGTGAACCATTACAATTAAAGGGGAATTGTAAATATAATTGGCTATAAAAAATTCTTGCCATTGGTTTCTTTTGACTCGGAAATCGATAATAAAATCAAATTCGTTCGTGCTAAAAAATTTTTTTAAAACGCTAAATCGCTTTAATCGATTAAAAAAGCCGTTGGATTTATTTTTGAGTTTTCCTAGATTGAGTACTTTTCCAGAATAATCATATTCTATTTTATCGACCACAATTACGTGTTGTACGCTGTGACCATTTTGATAAAAATAGTTGGATAACAGTGCTGCACAACGCTCAGCTCCACCTGTGGCTAACTGATCGGAAACCAAACAAAGACGGTAATTCTTTTTTACTGTATCGTACAAATTTTGATTATTTTAGCAACAAATATATACAAATAAGTGAAGATTCTATTACTAGGCGAATTTAGTAGGTTACACAATTCTTTGAAAGAAGGATTGGTGACTTTAGGACATGAAGTAGTTATCATTGGCAATGGTGACGGATTCAAAAATTACCCTGTTGATTTATCGACCAAAGCCAAATGGTGCGAAACCAAATTGGGTAATATTGCTCGACAAGCCATCAACAGAATTTTCAAATTTGATATTGCTACCATTGAATTCGGCATCCGATTTTACTTTCATTTAAAAAAACTAAAAGGCTTTGATGTGGTTCAATTAATTAATGAATCGGCCATACAAACCGTTCCGTTTTTAGAACGTTATTTATTGAAGAAGGTCATTGCACAAAATCACAAAATGTTCTTGTTGTGTTGTGGTGTTGATTATACGGTGGCGAAATACATGATGGAAAAGAAAGGCAAGTATTCGATTATGAATCCGTATTTTGAAAATTCAGAATCCCACAAAGAATACCAATTTATCTTAGACTTTTTATCTGACAGTCATAAAAAAACACACGATTTAGTATACGCAAATTGTGAAGGTGTTATTGCTTCGGATATCGATTATGTGTTGCCAATGCAAAGGCATCCGAAGTTTTTAGGTTTGATTCCGAATCCTATAAATACTGATACAATACCGTATTTAGAAAATGCTATAGAAGGAAAAATTACTATTTTTTTAGGTATTAATCGGGGAACGTATTTCACCAAAGGTATTGCGTTTTTTGAAAAAGCATTGGAAATCATTGCTACAAAATACGAAGATGCGATTGAGATTATCATTACCGAAAGTCTTCCGTATAACGACTACATAAAATTGTACAACAAGGCACATATTGTACTTGATCAAGTGTATGCTTTTGAT
>JAZKGN010000097.1:18847-23009 GCA_040385945.1 Bacteroidota bacterium | reverse complement strand
TGGCATCGATAATTTTTTGAGAACCACTTTCGGCACCAATCCATATTCTAAAACAGCCTGCTTCTTTGAGTAAACGTAAAATTTCGTCGTTCAATCGCTCGGCTCTGGTTATGCATTCAAACCTAATTTGAGCGTTTTGTTTGACGACTTCTTCATGAAAAGCGGTGAGCCATTTGTGACTTATCGTAAACACATCATCAACAAACCAAATTGCATCGGGATTGTAATTGTCTTTGAGCATTTTCATCTCTTGGGCTACCAAATGCGCGGGTCTTCTTCGGTAACTTTGACCGTAAACTGCTGTACTACACCATTTACAAGTGTACGGACAACCACGTTGTGTAGAAATCGTCATCGAACTTTCGCCGTGGTTTTTCTTCCAAGTTTCAAGGTATTTTTCATTCGGAATTGCATCTCTGTTGGGCAATGGCAATTCATCTAATTCTCTGAATTTGGTTCGAGCCGGCGTTTGTATAATGGTTTTATTTTCGAGAAAGGCAATACCATTTACCGAATGGAAATCGCCGTTTGTCATGATGGCGTTGTACAATTCGTAAGTGGTTTCTTCACCTTCACCAATTACCAAAAAATCGGCGCCAGTGTTGAGGTAATTTTCAATATTGTATGTCACATCGGGACCACCCAAAATGATTTTCGGAAAATTATAAGTATTGGTTTTTAGTTTTTTAATCAATTTTACGACTTCAATTTTGGTCATTAAATTGGTATAAATACAGATGACTTTGGGTTGTTTTTCTACGATAAAAGCGAGTTGATCTTCTTGGGTATAAAATGTACTGTCGAACACATCATTTGGACTATTTTTACTTAACAAATAAGCAGATACATACAACAAGCCCAATGGAGGATAGGGTTTCATTATCTTTTGTTCCTTAAGATCATCCGATAAATAATAGGCATGTGTTAATAAAATACTCATTTTTTTTGTAAAACGATGATGTAATGATCGGCAAATTTTGACAACCACGATTGGTTTTTGACTTTTTGTTCCAATGCATTTAAAAACGAAATCAGTTTTGGTTTGTTCTTAAAAAAAGATTCTAAATAGGATGGAGGAACAAAAAAACCAACGGGTCTTACCAACTTCATTTCGAAATTTGTGTTGGCTAAATTTACAATATCTTTTGGATTGTAGTAGTAGGTTGCTACTTTTTCTCCATCAACATTGGCAATAGAAACCACTTTCACTCGTCGGAAAATGGTTGAAAATTTTCCTTTTAGAAGAAAATAAAATTGTTCCCATAGGGTGTTTTTTGGCATGATAACTAAAAACAATTCTCCGTTTGGATGAAGTATTTTTGATGCACTATCGAAAAATGCTTCTAATTGGATAGGATACAAACAGTTCAATCCGCCAAAATTGGAGAAAATCAAATCAAATTTTTTATCATTAAATGTTTCTGAAATCGCAGTATTATCAGCCTGTTGAAAGCTTAGGTTTTCTAATTTTGTTTTACTTTTTGCCTCAGCAATCATTTCCTCCGAAATATCGGTTGCTATAACGTTATACTTTTGTTTTGCCAACCAAATAGCATCTTCACCAGTCCCACAATTGATTTCTAGAATGGCTTTTGGTTCGTTTCTTTTTAAAATTTTAGAAAGTTGTTGGTACACCAAATTCCGTTGCAATATGCCAATTACCGAGTGGGTAAAAGTAGCATCATAATTTTTGGCTGCTGTGTCAAAATCAGCTTTCATGTTCGTTCAGTTTGAGGCGTGAACTGTCAATAAAAGCACTTGGTACATAGTAACCTAATTTCAGAATGGATTTTATTTTGGCAAAATTTAATCGGATAGGGTTTTTTAGCACAGCTTTTAAATTGGCTTTTCCCTGATTTTTTCGAAATTCTTTGTGCACAAATCGTTGTAGTTTTCTGTAAAAGTCGGAGTTATATGTTCCTTTAAACATCATTTCAAAATCATCCGAATCCGTCCAATTGGCTTTTAGTTTCAAGTCGTCTTTTACTTTTTCGTAAAACAACGTTCCTGGTAACGGATAAGAAATTGAAATGCCAATGTTATCAGGTTGCAATTCGTTGACCATTGCTATGGTTTTTTGAATGTCTTTTTTGGTTTCTGATAAATATCCAAATTGTAAAAAGAAGGCAACTTTAATATTTTTTGCTTTTAATAATTTAGTTGCTTCGTAAATTTCTTCTACTTTAGTTCCCTTGTCCATCGCATCTAGAATTTTTTGAGAAGCACTTTCAGCGCCAACCCAAACTTCTTCCAAACCCGATTTTCCCAACGCATCTATAGTATCTTCTTTCAAAAGTAAATCGACTCGACTCTGAATAAAATAGCTAATTTGGAGTTGTTTTTTATCCAATTCGCGATTAAATTCTTGCACCCAATTTGGTTTTAATCCAAAAATATCATCACACATCCAAAAGCGTTTTACGCCAAAATGTTCTTGTAAATACGCAATTTCAGCAACAATATATTCTGGCGAATGTGCGTTGTAACGGTTGCCATAAATGGGTTTGGCGCACCAATTGCATTTGTACGGGCAACCTCGTGTTGTGGCAATATTAAGGGTGAATTCGTTTTTGCTTTCTTGCCAAATGTCTTTATAGCTTTTCATGTTTACCAAATCCCAAGCAGGAAGTGGCAATTCATCCAAATTTTGAAGAACAGCACGTTTTGAATTTACAATGGTCTCGTTTTCTTTTCGATATACAATTCCAGAAATGGTTTCAACAGATTGGTTTTTTTCAAGCGAATTGATGAGTTCGAGCAAGGTAATTTCACCTTCGCCTTGAATACAATAATCGGCACCTTTATTCAAATAGTCTTTATAATGATCGGTCGCATCCGAACTACAAACTATAATACTACAATTGTGTTTTTTGCCAAAAGCAATCATTTCAAAACACGCTTCACGCATGTTGGTCAAGCACATTTTGGTTAGATAATTAAAGCCGTCGTCATAAATCACCAAGTAGTTTGGTTTTTGAATTTCCAAAACGGCATCGATTTTTTTTGGATTGTCTAATAAATTGGTGTCAAATAAGTCAACATCATAGCCGTTTTTTCGCATCAAAGAAGCAGCATACAACGTTCCTAAAGGCGGAAAAGGCATTTTGTTTTTCCACTGTTTTGGGTCGAGTTTGTAATAATAAGAATGCGAAAAAAGTATATCAGGCATGCTCTTTTTGTAAATCTACATTAAATTTTAACTGAACTTCTTCAAGTTTAGAATTCAAAGATAAGATAACTTTTTTTTGAAAATTAGAAGGATGGTGTTTGGAAATATTTTTGGTTGATTTCAAAGCAATTTTAAAATCTTCTTCGGTGAGATAATCAAATTTTGCTTTCCATTTTCGTAACGTAATCGATTTAAAAAAGTAATCTATTGCGTTTCCAAAACCATTGTCTAAAACCCATTCCGTACTTTTTGTTAAAGTGCTTTTTTGATAGGTTGGAATCTGATTTATGTTCGATTCAAATTTCGAAAAATAGTTAGTAATCCAATTATTGGTGTTGTAAAATTGTTCGAAAATAGCTTTTCCATGCATCGGAATTAAGGTTTTTAATTCGGTTGCCGTAAACCGATTTTTCTCTTCAATTTCTAATTGTTGTGATGAGATGAAGTAGTTGACACAGAAGTATTTTCTAGAATTCAATAAAAACACTTTTTTGTAAAGCATTAATAAAGTTCTACAAATCCATAATTTATTGTGTTTGGTGATGACAAAAAAATCGATATCACTTTCAGTATCGTAATAGCCTTTCGACAAGGAACCTGAAACTCCAACGCCTTCAACGAATGGAAATTTAGAAATGAATTCTGCTTGTTTTTTTGCTTTTATAAGCGCTTTTTTGGCTTGAATATTTCCTCTTAATCGTTTGGTTACACTTTCTAAATCGTTACCATAAACGTAAAATTCATCGACTAATGTCAGAATTTTTTCATCAATAAGATGTTGTAGTTCTTTTACCGTTTCTGACAATTCACTATAATTAGTGTAACTGTGAATTTCTTCCAATTTTAAAGGATATCTAAAAATAGAAAAGTACAATATGGTTTTTAGTGCTTCCAAAGTAATTTATTTTAAAATTTAAAAGTAGTAAAACTTTTTTGACAAGAACACTGTTTTATTGCCATGTACACTATTTGTCAACCTGTTTTTGGTAGCGA
>JAZKGN010000097.1:0-18747 GCA_040385945.1 Bacteroidota bacterium | reverse complement strand
TTAATGCGCTTCCAACCAATTTTTTCCCATTCCCAATTCCACTTCTAACGGAACTGCCATCGTGAATGCGTTTTCCATTTCGTGTTTGATCATCGGTTTGATTTTCTCTAACTCCGAATTATGAACGTCAAAAACGAGTTCGTCATGCACTTGCAACAGCATTTTTGATTTCCAGTTTTCAGCACTCAGTTTTTTGTGGATGTTGATCATCGCTATTTTAATGATGTCGGCAGCACTTCCTTGAATTGGTGCGTTTACAGCATTTCGTTCGGCGCCACTTTTTACCATCATGTTGGCCGAATTGATATCTTTCAAATAACGTCGTCGTCCTAAAACGGTTTGTACAAATCCATTTTCCCTTGCGAAATCTACTTGCTCTTGCATATACGATTTAAGTTTCGGATAGGTTTTGTAATAAGCATCAATTAACTCGGCGCTTTCTTTTCGGGACAACGAAGTTTGGTTGCTCAATCCAAAAGCAGAAACACCATAAATGATTCCGAAGTTGACTGTTTTGGCATTGCTTCGTTGTTCTTTGGTCACGTCTTCTAAAGCCACATTGAAGACTTTTGCAGCCGTACTTCGATGAATGTCTTCGTTGTTTTGAAACGCTTTTATCATGTTTTCTTCACCTGATAAAGCAGCGATGATACGCAATTCAATTTGAGAATAATCGGCAGAAAGCAAAGTGTAATTTTCGTCACGAGCGATAAATGCTTTGCGGATTAATCGACCTCTTTCGGTACGAATCGGAATGTTTTGTAAGTTCGGATTGTTCGAACTCAAACGTCCAGTTGCAGCAACAGTTTGCATATAATCGGTGTGAACTCTCCCTGTTATAGCATCAACCTGATTGGGTAAGGCATCGATGTAAGTACTTTGTAATTTCACCATTTGACGCCACTCGAGAATGTCTTTTACAATTTGATGTTCGTTGGCGAGATAGCTCAACACCTCTTCACCAGTCGCATATTGACCTGTTTTGGTTTTCTTTTGTTTGGCGCCACCAATTTTCATTTTGTCGAATAAAATATCTCCGAGTTGTTTTGGAGAAGCCAAATTGAATTTTTCTCCAGCAGTTTCGTAAATTTTTTGTTCAAATAAATTGATTTCCTTTTGCATATCAACCGACATCGATTTTAGGAAATCAATGTCCAAGTTGATGCCTTCCATTTCCATTGCTGCCAGAACAGGAATAAGTGGAATTTCAATTTCATCAAACAGTTTTTTGGTTTCGGCTTTGTCTAAAATCGGACTGAAATTTTGTTTCAACTGAAACGTAACATCAGCATCTTCAGCTGCATATTCTTTAATGTCTTCCAACGGAACATCGCGCATCGATTTTTGATTTTTACCTTTTTTTCCAATCAAATCTTCAATTGATTTTGGTGAATATTTTAAATAGGTTTCCGATAAAACGTCCATATTGTGACGCATGTCGGGGTTGATAAGGTAATGCGCAATCATCGTATCAAATAATTTTCCTTTTATCTGAACGCCATAATTGGACAATATTTTTAAGTCGTATTTGATGTTCTGACCAATTTTCTCAATGGTTTCACTCTCAAAAAATGGTTTGAATTTATCGACAAGAATTTGCGCTTCTTCTTTATTTTCGGAAAACGGAACGTAAAATGCTTTTCCTTTTTCGAACGCAAATGACATTCCCACCAATTCAGCATGAAGCGTGTCAATTCCAGTTGTTTCGGTGTCAAAACAAACCGAAGTTTGATTCATTAGGTTTTGTAAAAACAAATTCACACCCAAATCACCTTGAATAATCATGTAATTGTGGTTGGTTGTTTCTAAAGTTGCATAAAAAGACTGCGATTTTGGTTCGTCGTTATCATCATCAGAAAAACCAAACAAATCAAATTGATCGTCGTTGGTTTTTTTAGCTGGTGCTTTTTTTGCAGGTTGTGAGGTTTCGGTTGTGTTGCCGTTGGTGTCAATTTCATCGTACTCTTTTCCAGTGCCAAAGTACTTATCAAATTGGGTTTTCATTTGACGGAACTCCAATTCTTGGAATAATGCATCGGTCTTTTCAACATCGGGTTTTGACAATTCAAAATCGGTTGCATTGAACGTCACTGGACAATCGAGAAGAATGCGCGCTAATTTTTTGGAAAGAATTCCTTTATCTGCATTGGCTTCAATTTTTTCCTTCATGGCGCCTTTTAGCTTGTCGGTGTTAGCCAAAAGATTTTCCATAGTGCCAAATTCTTTCAATAATTTTTTGGCAGTTACTTCGCCTACGCCAGGTAATCCTGGAATATTATCGGCGGCGTCGCCCATCATTCCAAGAAAATCAATCACTTGATCGGGACGTTCGATTTCGAATTTGGCTAACACTTCAGGAACGCCCCAAATTTCGATATCGTTACCCATTCGGGCAGGTTTGTACATGAAAATATTTTCTGAAACGAGTTGTGCAAAATCTTTATCTGGAGTAACCATAAACACCTTGTAATCTTCTTTTTCTGCTTGTTTGGCTAGTGTTCCAATCAAATCATCGGCTTCAAAACCAGCGACTTCAATAATCGGAATGTGCATGGCTTTAAGCAATTCTTGAATGTACGGAACCGCAATTTTTATAGCTTCTGGAGTTTCGTCACGGTGCGCTTTGTATTCTTTGTACATTTCGTAGCGATAGGTGCTTCCGCCTTTGTCGAATGCTACCGCCAAATGATCGGGCTTTTCACGTTTGATAACGTCCATTAAAGCATTCATAAATCCCATAATGGCCGACGTATCCATACCTTTAGAATTGATACGAGGGTTTTTTATAAAGGCAAAATAGCCACGAAATATGAGCGCATAAGCATCAAGAAGGTAAAGGCGTTTTTGAGTCGACATAGATTTTATTTAAGAAATGTAAAAATAGAGAAAGTTTCAAAAAAACGCCTTTGTTTTTTGGAGAGATTTTATCCCATTGTTAAATTATTTCTAATTAGGATAGTTTCCATTACTTTCTTCGTTAATTTGTTAAAAATTTTCAAAAATGTCACTTCGTTGGATCATTCTTCTAGTTATAATTGCGGTCATAGAACTGTATGCTTTTCAAGCTATTAAAACGGTAACCAAAGTCAAATGGATACAAATCGCTTACATTCTTGTATCGCTTTCCGCCGTTATTTTTATATTTTACCAATTTTCGAAATTCGATAGAACTGTTGGACAAACACCAATGTTTATGCTCACAATTGGTGTGTTACTTTTGGTGTTGCTTCCGAAATTGCTGATTACTTTTTTCATGTTGATGGAAGACATTCTACGTATTTTAGTAGGAACTAAAAATTACGTTGCTAAGTTCGACAATGAAGCCGCTTTTTTACCCGAAAGAAGGGAATTTGTAAGTAGAATAGCGCTCGGTATTGCTGCCATTCCGTTTTTATCATTAATCTATGGAATGACTGTAGGAAAATACAATTTCAAAGTAATAAAGCAAACCTTATTTTTTCCTGATTTACCCGATTCTTTTGACGGATTTACCATCACTCAAATATCCGATATTCACAGTGGAAGTTTTGATAATCCTGAAAAGATTAGTTACGCGATCGATTTGATTAATGAGCAAAATTCCGATTTGTTGTTGTTTACAGGAGATATTGTAAATACACATGCTGTCGAAATGCATCCTTGGATAGAAACGTTTAGTAAAATTCAGAACCACGAATTCGGGAAATATTCTGTACTCGGAAACCATGATTACGGAGAATATGTCGATTGGTCGTCAACCGAAGCAAAAGACAAAAATTTTGAAGACATTAAAGATTTGCACCGTCAAATTGATTTTAAATTGTTGTTGAACGAAAACGTTAAAATCAAAAAAGGCACTGACGAACTTGCTATAGTTGGTGTTGAAAATTGGGGAGTCAAGTTTAAAAAAGTAGGCGATTTAAACAAAGCGTCTGAAAATTTAAACAAAGAAGATTTCAAAATTTTGATGAGTCACGACCCAAGTCATTGGGATGCTGAGGTTAAAGAGCATCCAAAACATTTTCATTTGACACTTTCGGGACATACACACGGATTTCAATTCGGAATCGAAATTCCGGGTTTTTTCAAATGGAGTCCAGTAGAATATGTCTACAAACAATGGGCAGGATTGTATGAAAATTTAGGACGTTATGTGTATGTGAACAGAGGTTTTGGTTTTCATGCCTATCCAGGAAGAGTTGGTATTATGCCTGAAATTACTGTGATTGAGCTTAAAAAAGGCACTTCGATTGTATAACATGTAACTCTGAGTTATTGTCTTTTTGATAGTAAGAAGGTTCTTTTTTTTGCGTATCTTCTTAATTCTGAAAATCATAGACATTTTATTTTCCAAACTTTAACAGTTAATAAAATTTTGTAGCAACTAATAGCAGTAATTTCGCCGAGTAGATTCCCAAATCTATTCTTAAAAATCCTACTATGAAAAAGATTGCTGCTAGGTTGTCCGTTTGGACGACATTATTATTTTTGTGTGTTTATACGTCAAATGCACAAGTTGGAATTGGAACAACAACTCCTCATGATAGTTCCTTATTGGATGTAACTTCCACTACAAAAGGTTTTTTAACGCCTAGAATGACTACTGCACAGCGAGTTGCAATTGCACTTCCTGCTGATGGCTTACTTGTGTACGACACCTCTTTAAAGTCTTTTTATTATTACAATACGACAACAGCTACATGGTTAGCAATAAGTAGTGAGGTGAATGGACGGTTAAAATTTAAAAGAATTAAATCTACCGATGTTCTGGCTACTGTTTTAGCTGATGAAAAAGCAGTCGGAAGTAATGCTAAGTATGTTTTAGATACATCTACCTTATACGAAATAAACGGAACCATAAATGTTGATTTACCAATAGATTTGAATAACGCATACATAGCTGGATTGGATGCAAATCAGGATAAACTTGTCAGAACTTCAGGAAATTTATTTGATGGAGCTACAGGTGGTGGAGTTCGAAATTTAACAATTCAAGTAACTGGCGGGGGTTCTGTTTTTAATTTGATTGGGGCTGCAACACAATCGCTTATTTTTAGAGATACCGTTGTTACATCGTGTTCTAATGTTGGAACAATTAATGGCTTCGGACTAGTTTTTTTCGCTATCATCCAATATGTTGGAAACACTAATGGAATTACATATACTAACATTACAAGATTATTATTGAGCAATACTGCCTGGTTTGGAAATAATGCAGGAACGTTTGAAAAATTAACAGGCACCTTTTCATTAGTTGAAAAGCAAGGTGGTTTTTGCGAAGTGAATGGAACAGCCATCGGATTTGATGTTTCAGGAAATCCTACCATAAGTGGCGATGCGGTAATGGAAACGGTTGTTTTTGCAGGAACATTAAGTTCAGGATTGTTTATTAAAGGGTATACTGTAGGAAATTATACAGGATATAATTTTAATAATAAATGGAATGTTCGTTGTGCTGGAATTCCAACGGAAAGTGATGCAACAGCAACAGGTAATCTTTATAAAACCAGTAGTACCACCACCACCACAACTACTGCTACTACCCAAAATACAGGCTATAAAGTAAACACAACTGCATCAAGTGCACTAAATTTATTGCGGTTTGCTTCTGCAACAACTGCTAGGCTAACATATAAAGGCACAAAATCAAGGGCATTTCAGGCATCAGCATCCATTTCATTTATAGAATCCAGCGGCGGAACCAATGCAAATTATGTTTTTTATTTTGTTAAAATTGCTGCCGATGGCACAACAGTGACACCTTTGCCAGAAACAGAAACTTTTATTGATACCAATAGTGGATTTGTTCAGGCGTTTCCAATAACTGGTACTGTTGTACTTTTAGAAAATGAATCGGTAGAAGTGTATCTAAAAAGAGTAAATACAGGAACTAAAATAGCTGTTCAAACCTATTCCTACAATTTATCACTTAAATAATACTAGTAGTATCAAGTATTTGGACGCATTGGTTTTTATTAAATAATGCGTTTTTTAGTTTTAAAATCCGAAGCGAAGTGCGGTAGAATACTACACGAATCCCTTATTATTCCTAAAATTTCATTAAAAACAATAATTTTTGATGGTATTTGGTATAAAATATTACATTTGTAATATTAATATTTCTTTTTCATCGGTAAAAAGACTAAAAATATTTTGGTTTTATGTCAAAATTTGGAGAACTTATCAATGCTCAGGTTCCAGTGTTAATCGACTTTTACACCGAGTGGAACGAATCATCAGTGTCGATGCATCCTGTAATTAGAGATGTTGCGGCTGCACTTGGCGATAGAGCAAAAGTGATAAAAATTGATGTGGATAAAAATCAAGAGTTGGCTGATGCATTACGCATCAAAGGACTTCCGACATTAATGATTTACAAAGAAGGTCAAATGGTATGGAGACAATCGGGTGAATTGGACGCCAATACAATTATTGGTTTGGTTCAAGAGCAAGTTTAGTCGATACATTCACAAACAAATCCCTTTTCTTTTAAAAATTGTAGCGTTCTTGGTAATACATATTCCAAGTGCGGATACGCTTTTACACTGTCGTGAAATACGATAATGCTTCCTGATTTTACATTTTTTAGTACGTTTTCAAGGCATTTTTCAGCTGTAATAGTAGCGTCAAAATCTTCACTTAAAACATCCCACATCACAATTGTATAGCCCATTTTTCGCAGTTGTTTCGATTGCGAAGGTTTTATTTTTCCGTAAGGCGGACGGAAGAGTCGGCAGTTATGTTCTGAATGCTGAGCACTTATTTCATCAGCACACAAATTCACATTCTCAAAATACATTTCATCCGAAGTGTTCCACCCATTTAAATGATTAAAAGTATGATTGCCTATTGCATGACCACTCGTTATTACTTTTTTAAAAATGTCAGGATGATTTTGAATGTTTTTTCCGATGCAGAAAAAAGTAGCTTTGGCATCGTATCGTTGTAATTGGTTTAATGTCCACTCGGTAATCTCTGGCGTTGGACCGTCGTCAAAAGTGAGGTAGACTTTTTTCTCCATATTTGGAATGTCCCAAACGTAATTGGAGAACGTCTTTTTTACCAACCAATGTGTTTTTACCCAACTAATTTTCATCGCAATTGTGCATCTGATTTACTTCGTCTGTTCGTTTTCACTCAAGTCAAAAATAGTCAAAAAAAAATGCCAACAAATAGTTCGTTGGCATTTAATTATTTTTATGATTCACTTATTCCATTTCTCTTCCAATGAATTGAAATTGGTTGTTTATGGTGTTAAAAGTAGCTCTACTTTTAGTGTAAAATCCGATGTCGTTGTTATTTTTCATTACGTGTAACAAGCTTCGGTAACGTTCAATGTCGGTAGCAATATCACTTCTAAAGAAGGCTTTATCTGAAGACGACAAAGTACCGTAAAATTTCAAATTCTCTTTGTATTTGGTCATTAATTTATCCAACAGTTGACGTGCTTTTGCCGTTTCACCAACTTGATAATAGCCATCTGCAAACGGCTCTACCATGGTGTAATACCCATAATAATCTAGTGGAAATTTAGTCACACCCATGTCTATCACTTTTTTGGCTTTATCAGTTTTTCCTTCTTTTATAAGTTGGTACATCAAACGCGAGAGATTAGTTCGTGACGAAATACTGTTTTTTCGGGTTTCCGGATCGTGATAAATAGTTGTTTTTTCACCATTGCCCCAAGTCCATTTTTGAACTAAATTGAACATTTTATCCGAATCAATTTGTCCCATATCCATCGGATTGTCTTCGCTCACTTTGGTTTTTATCGGAACTAATTTATACACCATTCCGTCCAATTGAAGATAGTCTTTCATCCATAAATAATCGTCATCGGCAAAACTTCCCGGACTAAAATAAGTTGGGCGTTTCCAATTGTTATTGTTTAAAATGTCTAACATGATTAACCTGTTTTTATACAATGCATTGCCACTGATGTCAATATCGATATATGGAACGATTGAATCGTAGTATTTCGGATTGACCACTTTATTTTTAATAACTGCGTTTTTATCGACTGGAATTCTGACTTTATTTGTCGGAAAGAAATGGACTCTTTGACCACTTTGCATTTCTACTTGCGTAATGGTGTCTTCACTTTTGGCGAAATTTAAAAAGTCTTCCAAATTCCATCTGTTTTTAACTTGTTCGCTAAAAACAATATAATCGCGTGTTCCGTCTACATATTGATTGTGTGTGAACGATATTGGTAAACCTGCCGAACTGTAGGTTTTCAACTTCATCTGATCGACATACCAATCGGTCATTAATAAACTGGTACAGCAAATTTTAATATCGGGACGAACGCCTTCAATTTCTTGCGCATACCATAACGGAAAAGTATCGTTATCACCAATGGTGTACAAAATCGCGTTGGGTTCGCACGATTCGAGATAAGCTTTTGCCATAGCAACGGCAGTGTATTTATCCGAACGGTCGTGGTCGTCCCAGTTTTGACTTGCCATTAATACAGGAACAGCTAGTAATGTTGCTCCAATTACAAGTGGTGAAGCTATTTTTGGAGCGAGTTTTTCTTTTACAATTTCGTAAATAGCATAGACTCCAAATCCGATCCAAATGGCAAAAACATAAAACGAACCTACTAAGGCGTAATCTCTTTCACGAGGCTCGAATGGTCTTTCGTTTAAGTAAATTTTCAACGCTAAACCTGTAAATAAAAATAAGGTAAGCAACACATAAAAGCTTTTTCTATCGCGTTGTGCGTGGTACATTAATCCGATTAATCCAATGATAAAAGGTAAGAAATAGTAGGTATTGCGACCTTTATTATTTACAACATCTGTTGGTAAATTGTTTTGAGAACCTAAGTGAAGTTCATCAATAAATTTGATGCCACTTATCCAATTGCCGTCAAGGTTGTCGTATTTTCCTTGAATGTCGTTTTGTCTTCCAACAAAATTCCACAATAAATACCTTCCATACATGTACCCAAATTGGTATTCAAACATATAGGCTAAATTGTCTATTGTAGATGGTTTTTCAACGATGAGATAATCGCCATACGCTTTTAGGAAAGCAACATAACCTTCGTTGTCTATCTTATTCGTGGCGTAAGCTTGACGAAATTCGGCTACTATATTTACTAATTCTTCTTCTTCAGAATACTCTGGGTTTATTGAGAATTCTGGTGGTTTCGATAAGTTGATGTAGTTTTCAATATGATCGGTGCTCCACATTCTTGGCAAAATCGTCTTGTGGTTATCGTCGGTGTTTTGTTCGGCATTTTTATAATTATTTACAATAACGTATTTACCTGTTTTGTAGTCTCTTTCGTAATTTGGTTTTTTATCTAAATACGGATTGTCTTCATCTAATCCAGCAAAAGTGTCAGTGTATTGTGGACCGTAGAACAACGGATTTACACCATACTGTTCTCTATTATAATACGCTAAAACTTCGGCAGCATCTGACGGTTTATTTTCGTTAATTGGTGTATTTGCGTTGGCACGGATGGGTAACATCAACCAAGTAGAAAATCCGATTAGTACAAACAAAATGCATAATAAAATGGTGTTGAAAAACGCCTGTTCTTTTTTCTTGGTGTAACGCAATCCGAAATAAAAGAAAGCGATGATAAGCAATAAAGCAATGATACTTCCCGAATCAAATGGTAAACCAATGCTGTTGACCATGAAGATTTCGGTTTTACCAAAAAATCCTAATGTATACGGAAGTAACAATTTGAAAATAAATAACAGTATCGCAATAATCACCACATTGGCGATGATGAAATTTTTAACGGTTACTTTTTCATAATTCTTAAAGAAATACAGAAAACCTATCGCCGGAATCGTAAGCAATGCCATAAAATGCACTCCAAATGACAATCCGATTACCAATGAAATAAGCAACAGCCATCGATTACCACGAGGTGTATTCATGTCTTGTTCCCATCGCAATCCCAACCAAAAAAGCAGTGCAATAAACAAGGTTGCCATTGCATATACTTCGGCTTCGACGGCATTGTACCAAAAACTATCGGAGAAAGTAAACGCCAAAGCGCCAACAAATGAGCTTCCTAAAATGACAATACTGTTGTTTTTATCAATTTCGGTATATTGAGAAATGATTTTCTTTAAAAGAATCGTCGATGACCAAAACATAAATAAAATGGTAAAGGCACTCGAAAATACCGACATCATGTTAACCATCAAGGCAATGGTTTCTTTGCTAGATGCAAACATGGCGAAAAACGCGCCAAGCATTTGAAACAAAGGTGCTCCCGGTGGATGTCCAACTTCTAGTTTTGCAGCTGTTGCGATGTATTCTCCACAATCCCAAAAACTCATTGTTGGTTCAACAGTTAGGGTAAATGTTACTAAAGCGATAGCAAAAGCAACCCATCCTAGTACTGTATTCCACTTATTAAAATTAAATGTTGTCATAAAAAAGGAATGAAATTAATTCAATTGCAAAGAAACTATTTTTTTATCGAAACCCATAAATTGGGTGTAATAAAATTTCACAATTCCACAGCGTCTGAAAGTTAGTTGTAAATTATTATTTTGTTATTCGGATATTTTAAATTCTAAACCGATGAAACGTTTGCTTTCTATTGTTATTCGGGAGTCTTCTTGAAAATACTTTCTTATTTTACTGATAAAAACATCCATACTTCGTCCCGAAAAAAAGTCGTCGTTTTTCCAAATCGCTTGCAGAATTTCTTCTCTTTTCACCAATTGATTTTTATGGTTGTACATAAAATGAATCAATGCTGCTTCTTTTTCAGTTAGTTGTTGCGTTTTATTGTTCAGTTTTAGGCACAATCTTTTGGTGTCAAACAGGTAATTTCCAATAGTGATTTCTTTGACAGCATCTATTTTGGCGCTGTTGTTTTCACTTCGTTTTAAAATGTTGTTGATTCTTAAAATCAGTTCTTCTACTTCAAATGGTTTTACAATGTAATCGTCGGCACCCAATTGAAGCCCTTTGATTTTATCTTCTTTTAATTGTTTGGCTGTTAAGAAAACAAAGGGTATTTCTGGATTTATTTTTATAATTTCTTCTGCCAATGTGAAGCCGTCCATAACTGGCATCATCACATCTAAAACACAAATATCAAACGAATTTTCTTGAAAAAGAGCTATTGCTTTTTCACCATTTTCTGCCCAAGTTACTTCAAAATCATGCCATTGCAAATACTGAGTAATTACGTTGGAAAGGTCAGAATCGTCTTCGACTAAAAGGAGTTTCTTCATGATTTAAGACGGAATTGTTACAATAAACTGCGTTCCTTTTCCTAAATCACTAACCAATTTAATAGTCCCTTTATGTGCTTTTATAATTTGATCTACATAATAAAGTCCGAGGCCCAATCCTTTTGTATTGTGCAAATTGCCTTGTTCAACGCGGTAAAATTTATCAAAAAGCAGCGATTGTTTGTTTTTTGCAATGCCAATTCCATCATCTTCAATGCAAATCGAAAACTGATTGTTTTTCAAATTAGTCGAAACAAAAATCGTGTTGCAACCATATTTAACAGCGTTTTCCAACACATTGGTAATGGCAGTTGTAAGATGAAAAGCGTCTAACGTTAATTGGGTTTCGTTGTTATCAAAATGTGTTTCGATTTTCACCTTTGGATACGCCATCGAAAAATCGGCAACAATTGTTTTTAAAAATGAATTGGCGTTAATTTTTTCTTTGTGGAGCTCAATTTCTTCAAAGCCAAGCGAATTGCTCATCACTTGGTCAATCAAACTTTGTAATCGTTCGTTTTGACGGTTAATGGTACTAAGCAATTGGTTGTAAATCACATCATTTTCTTTCACTTCTTTGCGCTCCAATATTTTGGTTGAAACCGATAAGGTGGTCAATGGTGTTTTTAATTCGTGTGTGATGTTGTTGATGAAATCGGTTTTGATATCACTAATTTTTTTCTGTTTGATCAAGGCTTTTATGGTGATGACAAAAATAGAAATCAGTGTAATTATAGAAGCAAAAGCAAAAAACAATACGAGCGCCATGCGTTTTAAAATAATCATTTCCCAATTTTTCACCGACACATACAACGCGTCTTCTGTAAGCAATTTGTAATTGGATTTTGTGGTGTTGGAACTTGTGGTGCCAACATAATTCCGAATCAAAAAAGCATCGTCTAAAGAAGCTAAATTGCCGTACATTTTGTTTTCTATAAACGGCTTTTCGGCAAATATGGTGTCGGCTTTTTTAAGATCGCTATACATTACGAATTTGTTCAAAACAATCGCAAAATCTATTGAATGGTCTGGAAACTCTTTGTCGAATTCTTTTTGTAATCGCTCGGTTAATTGCGCTCTAAAATGATTTTCGAGCAATTGCTTTTTAATTTGAGAGCGGTAATTTTTATCGATTAAATAATTCTCTGCTAGTGCTTTGTAGAGAAAATCTTTCTTATGAAAAATAGTACTGTCAACGTCACTGTAATCGTTGGTAATTTTACTCAAACGGTCTTTCACTTCGACTCTAAATTGGGCTACTTTGTAATTGTAAGTTGTCGTAACCAAATAGTATTGCATGAAGCAAAGCACAAGTAAAACAAGTGCTGACAGTGAAATGAGTATGTTTATTTTTCGCTTCATTTGTGGTGTTCTGAGTTCAAAAATAAGACGATTTGTGGTAAAAATAAGTTTTTAATTGAGCTTTAACCTACGATTAACTTTCGGATTGTCTTTTTTAGAACAAAAAACCATTTTTTTAAATAGCGAAAGAGAGTAAGTGCTAAATAGTTAACCAAAAAGGAAAAGGTAGCTGAGATAAAATTTCAATAAAAAACCACTAAATGTTTGCTTAAAATAAAATTTGTCTTAAATTTGCACTCGCGTTAAGCAAAATTGGTCTATGGTGTAATGGTAACACAACTGTTTTTGGTGCAGTCTTTCAAGGTTCGAGTCCTTGTAGACCAACAAAAAACCTCTCAAGTATTTGAGAGGTTTTTTTGTTTTTACAAAAGAAGAAGTTTATCCCGATGCGTTTGGAAAATTTAATTTAATTTTTCTATTATTGATTGGACGAGTTCTTTATAACTTCTGCCAATTGGAATTTGTATCCCGTTGATCTCAATATCAGAAGAAGAAAAAGCTTCTATCTTGTTTTTTGCCACTATAAATGAACGATGAATACGAATAAAATCGTTTTTTGGAAGTAATTCTTCTATTTGACTTAATTGAAATTTTGTTACAATAACTTTGTTAGTGATAACTATACGAACGTATTCTTTGAGGCTTTCTACATAGAGAATATCGTCAACATACACTTTTACCTTTTTTTTGTTGCTATTGAAAAATAGATAGTCTCTTTCTTTTGATAGTAGGTTAACCTCTTTAGTTTCGTGAGACTGCTTTAATTTATTTACTGCCATGAGAAAGCGATTGAATTCAATTGGTTTCATTAAATAATCAACTACATTAAATTCATATCCTTGCAAAGCATATTCATTGTAAGCGGTTGTGATAATTATGTTTGGAGGGTTATTAATCGTTTTGATAAAATCAAATCCTTTTAATTTGGGAAGGTTAATATCCAAAAAAATGAGGTCTATCTTTTGTTTCTGTAAAATATCCATTGCATAAATAGCATCTTCACATACAGCAACAAGATTTAAAAAAGGAACTTGATTGATGTAATCTTTTACTATTTCAGATGCCAATGGCTCATCTTCAATTATGACGCAATTATATTTTTCCATCGTTAAGATTTATAGTCAGTTTTACAATAAATTCTTTTTGATTATTGTCAATTGATAATTTATGATTGGGGTAAATGAGCTCTAGTTGACGTTGAATATTACGCAAACCTATTTTATCTAAAACCTCATTATCGGCAGTTTGTTCCTTTGAGTTTTTAATTTCATAAACAAGGTGCTTGTCAATAAGCTCAAGATTTATATGGATGTAGGTTTTAAATCTGGATTCACCAGCGCCGTGTTTAAAAGCATTCTCTACAAAAGGCAATAATAACAATGGCGCTATTTTTTCTTTATAATTATCAATAGAATGATTAAAAATTACATCTAGTCGATTACTGTATCTTAACTTTTCTAATTCAATATAGTCATTAATTATTTGAATTTCATTTTCAATTTCAATCAAACCGTTTGTTCCTTGATATAGCATAAAGCGAAGCATATTAGATAACTTCATTACTGCATCAGCCGTTTTATCAGAATTTTTTCTTGCTAAACCATAAATATTATTTAATGTATTAAAGAGAAAATGTGGGTTGGTTTGAGCTTTTAAGAACTGCAATTCTATTTCTAATTTCTTTTTTAATAATTCCTGTTCAGCTGCTTTTTGCTTTATGTTTAATCGAATTAGTTTTATAGAAATAGCTACGCCACTTACAAATGCCAGAATAAAAAAGCTATAGGTTATGCTCTGGATGGAATTTATACTTTTCCAAAAATCGGTATTTTCTTTATAAATTAATCCATGAACAATTAATTCATTCGCAAGAAAGAAACCAAATAGTGCAATTGTAAACAAGGCAACAACAATTGAAATTGTTTTAAAAAAAGACCATTGCTTTGATAAATACCTGCTTGTAACATAGAATAAAGAGTAAACAAGCGGAATTTTTACTGTAACAAATACCAATTGGATTAAAACAGCAATCATAAACAGACCTATACCTGATTTGCCATCTATTTTAAAAGATTGTGAATCGAAATTCATGTAACTTTTAAAAAGAACATAAGCCAACCAAAATGCTATATGATATAAAACTCTTCTGTGCATGGAATCAAATGTAAGAAATATTATTTCTTAAAATTAGCAAAACAACCATAGTGCGTTAAATGTCTACAAACAACATTCATCTCCACATTAAAGTCATTTATGTGCTTTTTCTAGTTTTAAATAGGGATGAAATAGTTATAGGTAGAAATTGAAAAAAGCGCAAAAGAGAAACAACTATTTTTAACTCAATAACTAAAAGAGTATTGATATGAAAAAAGAGTTTACAAATCAAATAGCTAAAGTAACTGCGGTGTCATTTGTTTTATTGATAAACAATTTGGCTTTCTCTCAAACATTTACTAAAATAACTTCGGGTCCGGTAGTTAACACTTTGGGTGATTCTAGAAGTGTAAATTGGGTGGATGTAAATAATGACGGAAATGTTGATTTATTCATTTCTAACGGAAAAGCAGGCGGACAAAACAACATGCTTTATATTAATCAAAATAATGGATTGTTTTCTGAAGTAACCACTGACGAGATTGTGTCGGATAATATGCCAAGTGATGGAGCAACATTTGCCGATTGCGATAATGATGGCGATTTAGATGCTTTTGTTACAAATTGGTACAATGAACCTAATCTTTTTTATACTAATGACGGATTAGGAAACTTTACTCAAATTACTAATGTTCCCATGACAAATTCAGGTGGTTATAGTGAAGATGCTTCTTTTGGAGATTATGATAATGATGGGTTGCTCGATTTATATGTTACCAGAAGCGGTTCAACAGCTATTTTAAAAAGAAACCAACTCTATCATAATGACGGTGGAAATGTTTTTACTAAAATACTAACCGGTTTGCCAGTTACACATTCTTATACTTCTCGTTCTGTAAATTGGACAGATATCGATAACGATGGCGATTTAGATTTATTTGTAACCAATGAAGGTTTATCTTCAAATAATGAAAATATATATAGAAATGATGGAGGTGGAAATTTTACATCTATAACAACTGGCCCATTAGTTAACAACGCAGGATATACAATGAGTAGTAGCTGGGGCGATTATGATAATGATGGCGATTTAGATGTGTATCTTGCTAACGATCAGTCAAATAATGCACTTTTTAGAAATGATGGCAATCTTAATTTCACCAAAATAATTAATGATCCGGTTTCTGATGCCAATTCTCATTCTTTTAGTTCAGCATGGAGTGATATTGATAATGATGGCGATTTAGATTTGTTTGTTACCAACTCCTACAATACAGTTGCAGCATTACTTAACAATTTTCTTTTTATAAATAATGGAAATGGGACTTTTACTAAAATACTAACTGGTTCAATAGCTACTGATTTGTCTTGGTCTTATGGTTGTGCTTTTGGTGATTATGATAATGATGGATTTGAAGATTTAGCGGTTGCAACGGTTGCTTTTGATGGAAATGACACTAACGATTTGTTATACCATAACGATGGAAATAGCAACAATTGGATTACTATAAAACTAAACGGAACAACAACAAATAAGTCTGCTATTGGTACAAAAATTAAAATAAAAGCAACTATAAATGGTGTTGATGTTTGGCAAATGAGAGAAATTTCAGCGCAATCATCGTATTGTGGTCAAAATGATATGCGTGCACATTTTGGGTTAGGAAATGCGACGATAATAGAAACCATTCAAGTACAATGGCTTTCAGGTGCGATGGAAACGTATTCGGCAATAAATAATAATCAATTTATCACCATAACTCAAGGAGTTGGACTAGGATTAAATACAAACCCAGAAACTACAAACACAGTACTTTCTCCAAATCCAGTAAAAGACTTTTTAACTATTAAACTTACTAGTGAAGAGGATTACACCGTTGTTATTTTTAATTCGCTTGGACAACTGGTTTTAAGTTTGCCACAACATCAAGCGAATGAAAGCATAGATGTTTCAAAATTAAAACCAGGTAATTACATATTAAAAATAAAATCAGATACAGTAAACAGTAGTCATAAATTTATTAAAATATAATAAGTCAAGTATGAAAAATGAACTAAAAATTAGTATTATTTATATTTTAAAAGTTACTACTGGACGTGTGGCGTGATTTACCAAATCTTCACTGATACTTCCGTTAAAAAAATGGGCTAGTCCTTTTCTTCCGTGTGTACTCATTCCGATTAAATCGGCATTCACGCTGTTGGAAAAGTTCAAAATTCCTTTCTCAACATTGGTGTCATTGTAAATATGCATTTTGTGTTTGTTCACTTTAAAACCTGAAGCAAAATTTTTCATTGTGTCTTCTGCTTCCGAAGTAGACCTAAAATTATTGGGTGTATTTATCATTACCAAGTGTAATGTTGAATCAAATTTATTAGCAAAATCGACTACTTTTTGAAATGGATTTTTAATTTCATCAGAAAAATCAGAGGCAAAAACAAAATCGTTTACTTGGAAATCTTTTTGATCTTTTTTAATTATCAATACCGGAACGTCTGAATTTCTAACTACTTTTTCTGCATTCGAACCAATAAACATTTCTTTAAATCCACTTGCTCCATGAGAGCCCATTACGATTAAATCAACGTTATTTTTTTGGCTAATTTTCATAATTCCATCGAAAGCCATTTCAAACTGAATTACTTCGGATACTTTAATTCCTTCCAAATAATCTTCGTCCATTAAATCTTCCAATTTTTTGATTGCGGCATTTTTAAAAAACATCAATTCAGGAATGTTATGACCACTTCCTATTGCATCTCCAGCTTGATTTGGCAATTCTAGCATGTGTAATAGTATAATCTCACCATCATTTTTTCTCGCTATTTGAGCGGCTACTTTTAATGCGTATTCTGCATGATCAGAAAAGTCTGTAGGTATTAAAATTTTTTTCATGATATATAAATTATTGATTTTGTATTGTGTAAGAATTTCATGATAAAGATAAGGAATTTTTTTAAGATTGCTAAATGATATTTGTCATATAAAAAAAAATAGTATATTTGCACCGTTATTAATTAGTGTAGCTAAATAATGAGGGAAGCAATGCTTCCCTCTTTTTATAAAATTATGACGTTTAAAGAAAAGGTTTTAGAAGTAGTAAACGAAGGATTGCAAGAAAAACCGACTGTTTTTTTAATTGATGTAACGATAAGTGAAGCCAATAAAATTACAGTTACTATTGATGGAGATAATGGCGTAATTTTGCAAGATTGTATTGATATCAGTAGGATTATTGAAGATAAACTGGATAGAGAAGAACAAGATTTTTCACTAGAAGTAGCTTCAGCAGGTGTTTCATCACCATTAAAATTAGTGCGTCAATACAAAAAGAATATTGGCAGAACACTCAAAGTAAAAACAGCTACCGAAACCATTGAAGCACAATTAATCGCTGCAAATGAAGAAGGAATTGAACTCACTTGGTCGGCAAGAGAACCGAAAAAAATAGGAAAAGGAAAGGAAACCGTTGTAAAAACACAACAAATTCCTTACTCAGAAATAAAAGAAGCAATTGTTACAATAAATTTTAATTAAGAAGAATAATGGAAAATATTGCATTAATCGAATCATTCTCAGAGTTTAAAGACGATAAACTTATTGATCGAGTAACGCTTATGGCGATTTTGGAAGATGTATTTAGAAATGCTTTAAAGAAAAAGTATGGTTCTGATGACAATTTTGATATTATCATAAATCCCGATAAAGGAGATATGGAAATCTGGAGAAGAAGAATTGTCGTTGCTGATGATGATTTGGATTTAGAAAATGAAGAAATCACACTTACGGAAGCTCAAAAAATCGAACCTGATTTTGAAATCGGGGAAGAAGTTTCAGAAGAAGTAAAATTAATCGACTTAGGTAGAAGAGCCATTTTAGCATTAAGACAAAATCTTATTTCTAAAATTCACGAGCACGATAATACCAATTTATACAAACAATTTAAGGATTTAATTGGCGAAATTTACACTGCCGAAGTGCATCACGTACGTCCAAGAGTTGTAATTTTGGTGGATGATGAAGGAAATGAAATTGTATTGCCAAAAGAAAAACAAATTCCATCGGATTTCTTCCGTAAAGGAGACAATG